>CAZPEE010000011.1:0-2896 GCA_964585525.1 uncultured Cocleimonas sp. | reverse complement strand
TTGGCTGAAGGCTCTCAACTCGAATTAGGGGATATTGATGCCGTTGAAGATTTGGTGCTTTCGCATCGTCGCAAGGACGATTCTCAACAGCCTCCTTTGCAACCGCTGCAACCGCCTTCACAACCTCCAAAACAGCCGCCTCAACCTCAACCACCTTTTAGTCGACCAGCAGAATCCAGCCAGGATAGTGAAAACCAGAATCATAATAAAGAAAATGATCAACAAGCTGACTGGGGTAGTATGCCGCCGCAAATGCAAGGTGCGGGTGAAGCCATTTACCTGGACTTACCATCCACCCGTAGACCAAAACAAAGCAAGCCTGTTAGCTTCGAGAATGTGTTACCTGCAAAAACTCATGGGCAATCATTAGCTAATCAAGTAGGTATTCAGAAGCAAAAATCTCATAAAATCAATTGGTTTAAAACATTACTTGTCAATGCTTGTCAACATAAAAACCAGTGGCCACCAAAACAGTTATCGCATCAAAAAAGGTCAACAAGCCGTTTTAACCTGCACCTGGTGTTGCTGGATACCTCTGGTTCAACCCTGGCAAACAATCTGTTATCACAGGCAAAGTCTGTTGTCCTGGGAATCGCGGAGCAGGCTTACCTTGCGCGTGAACAACTGGCAATTATCAGTTTTGGAAATCAAAGAACAGAGACATTGTTGCCCTGTGTACGCGCCCCAAAAGATTTGCGCACATTCCTGGATAATATCCCGGCCGGTGGTGGAACGCCATTGCGCGAAGCCTTGCTGAAGGCAAATTATTATATTCAGTCATTGCTCAGGAAATCACCTGATTTAAGCCTTACAACCTATCTGCTTACCGATGGGCGCACCACACAATCGCTGGATGATATTCAATTGCAAGGTGATTGCACCGTGATTGACCTTGAAAACTCGACGGTAAAACGTGGAAAAGCAAGGGAATTAGCTTTGAGTTTAAAGGCGCGTTATCTTGTTTTACCTTCTAACTGATAATTAACCAATAATCTGAAGTTGTTGTAAAAATATGGATAAAAAAGACAAACATAACCAGCGCATGGCGAAGAAAAAAGAGATCGTCGATGCTCGTATCGCAGAAGCGCAGGACGAGCGCGGAATTTTGTTACTGCTCAAAGGTAACGGCAAGGGCAAGAGCAGTTCCGCCTTTGGCACCATGGCGCGGGCGGTCGGGCATGGTAAACGGGTCGCGGTGTTGCAGTTCACCAAAGGCTGGGATGATACCGGCGAATACCTGCTGTTTAAAGACCATGACCTGATCGACTGGCATGTGATGGGCCATGGCTTTACCTGGGAAACGCAAAATTTCGACCAGGACAAAGCCGCCGCAGAAAAAGCCTGGTCGGTCGCCGAAAAGCTGTTGCAGGATGAGCGCTACTTCATGGTGGTGCTGGATGAAATAACCTATTCCATCAAGTATAAATACCTCGATGCTGATGTGGTCAGTAAAGCCATTCAAAACCGTCCCAAGGATCAGACGGTCATTGTGACTGGTCGTGCCATGCCCAAAGAGCTGGAAGCGATTGCGGATACGATCAGCGAAGTCAAAGATGTCGAACATGCCTTTCGCAAAGGCGTAAAAGCGCAGGCCGGGATTGAGTTTTAAAGTGGCTGAATCTGTCCGTTGTCCTGCCTTATTTCTTGCCGCACCCGCCTCGGGTGAAGGCAAAACAACCATTACAGCGGCGCTTGCACGGTTCTTGAAAAATCAGGGCAAGGTGGTGCGTGTATTTAAAACCGGCCCCGATTACCTTGATCCGCAAATCCTCGAACAAGCCTCTGGCGAACCGGTCGAGCAGCTGGATATGTGGATGGCAGGTGAGGCCTACTGCCAGCAAAAGCTTTATGAGGCGGCTCAGGTTGCTGACCTGATTCTGGTTGAAGGCGCAATGGGCATGTTTGATGGCACACCGTCCAGCGCTGACCTTGCGGCGCGCTTTAATATCCCGATTGCGATTGTGATGAATGTCAGGGGCATGGCACAAACTGCGGCAGCGCTTGCCATGGGGCTGGCAAATTACCGGCAAGACGTAAACATTGCCGGGCTGATTGCGAATAACTGTGGCTCCTTGCGCCATGCGCAACTGATCACCGATGCCTTGCCGGATACTGTGCCGTTACTGGCAACGCTGGATCGTGACCCGAATGTGGCGCTTCCAGAACGTCATTTGGGGCTGGTGCAACCTTCCGAAATTCGTGAACAAATGGAGCAGCAATTAGAGAAGGGCGCAAAGTGGATTTCTGATTGCGCACTGGTAAAAGATCTTGCTAAAAACAAGCTTCAGCTCGTGCCGACTGTGACCTTTTATCCTGAAAAAACAGAAACGGTTGAACCGCTTTTGCAGGGAAAAACCATTGCCATTGCCAAAGACCCGGCGTTCACTTTTATTTATGATGCGAACCTGCGCTTGCTAAAAGAAATGGGCGCAAGCCTCACATTTTTCTCACCCATTCTGGATGGGCAATTACCCGAAGCCGATGCGCTCTGGCTACCCGGTGGTTATCCCGAAATTTATGCCAAACAGCTACAGGATAATCTTCCCATGCGAAAAGCGATTGCTGATTTTCATGCGCAGTGTAAACCTATCCTCGCCGAATGCGGCGGCCTGTTATATTGCCTGGAAACACTCACCGATGTTGATGGGCAATGTTTTGAGATGCTCGGAATCCTTCAAGGTGACGGAGCCATGCGCAGCAAACGGGGCTGCCAGGGAATGCAAACAGCCGTGTTACCCGAAGGTGAAATTCGCGGCCACGCGCATCATCATTCGCGCAGCCAGGGCACACCCGAACCCATCGGACACGGTCGTCGCCAAACCCATCCAGCGCCCGGCGAAGCGATTTATCGTAGCAAGGGTTTAACTGCCAGTTATTTGCATTTGTTTTTTGCATC
>CAZPEE010000010.1:16385-21346 GCA_964585525.1 uncultured Cocleimonas sp. | reverse complement strand
CCATCGCTATTGGTAAATATAGTGTAGTTTCCGCGATTAATATCGCTAGTATCAGCAAATAAGGGAGGCCAGGCTTTTAATTGCGTTTGCAATAACGTTTTATCGAATTGAAAAGGGTTTGTCGTCATGTGGTTTTCCTTGTTGGTTTATTGAATCCCTAACATGGCAAACGTTTTTAAAATGGCTTTATTCCATTAAGCCAAAAATATTTTAAACCTGTGTATTGTCTTGCTTAAATTTTTGAAAAATAGTTAACTCGCTCAATGAGTAAATTTAACAGCATTACCTTTAGCAAAAAATTCCTGTGGTTTTTATCGGAAGAGAAAATGCTTGAATGGTGGCCGGCCTGGTGGATGATGCGAATCAAAGTGACCTCTCTGGAGAATCACTGGCGTAAAGTGCGTATCACTTTGCCGCTTACCTGGATTGCCAGAAATATGGGTGGGGGCATGTTTGGTGGTTTTCAGGCTTCTCTGGCTGACCCGATTGCGCCTTTGGCGTGTGCAAAGATATTTCCTGAGTACCATGTCTGGACGCGGCGTTTAACGGTGGATTTTCAAAAGCCTGGAACCACGGACTTGGAGTTACGCTTTGATTTTTCGCCTGAAGTGGAAGAGCAAATCCGTAAGGAGTTAAGTGAGAAGCAACGCAGCACGCCTACTTTTGAATACGGTCTTTACCGTAAGGATGGCGTAATGTGTACCAAGGTTGAATGTGTGGTCGCGATTCGCGAGAAGGGTTATGCAAAAGGGCGCATTTCCTGAGTTAATTATAGCCTGCAAACAGCGGTCTTAAGAACTTTCGTCATTGGCATTTTCTGGTAATAATCTTTTTTTGTCTTTATAACGGATCACCACGCGTTTTGTAGGTGCTTTTCTTTCTTTTGGTTCTGCAAAGTCAGATTGCCATGCGCGGTCACTTGTGGGTGCGTTGGTTCCCCTTGGGCTCAGGCCGACTTGTCTTCGGTTTTTCTTGTTCTGGTGGTTGTTACGTTTTTGTGTGTTTGCGTTATTGTTTTTAGCATTACTCTTGTTTTTGTTCTTTGGTCGCGTGTTTTGATTTTCGTTATCAGACTGTTTGCGATGTACGCCGCCATTAAGTCGCCCAAAGGGGCCTTTGCGCTGTCGTCTTGATTTGTTTTCTTCATTGTTGCTGTTTTTATTATTTTTGTTTCTTGCCGATGTTTTTCGTGGTTGGTTACGAGTGTTTTTTTGTTTTGTATTTAACTTGCTCTTATTCTGGTTGCGGTTTTGGGGCTTGCTCTTGTTAACAAAGGGTAGTAAGGGCTCGAGACCTGGGACGGTTACTTGCTTGAGAGTTGTGCCTATGCTTTTTTCTATCTGTTTGAGTTCGTTATAATTTCGTCCGTCGACAATCAGAATGGCGGCATCTTCACGCTTAAGGTGGTGGTTGCCCAGCCGCTTGATAAAGTTAGGGGTTTTATACGGAAGGTCAAAATGTATTAGATGGGTGGATGGATTATCAACCAGCTTTTTGATTTTTTGTTCATCATCCTGATCACAAATAATGAGTGTGTTAAGGTCTTCTTCAGTCAGTTCTTCGCTTGATAGGTCATGGAGTAGTTCAGCGGTATGTCCATGGTTTGTAAGGTTTTCCTGTAAGGTTTTTGCAACTTTTGGAGTGGATGTGTAAATAATGGTGGACTCGCCTTCAAATTCATCCAACAGGTGATCCATTAGGGCTATCTTGTGGGTATAGTCATCTGCAACGTGTACGATTTGCGGCATTAATGATTCAGGGTCAATGGCGGGCGTAATTTCTTTGCGGCTGTGTTCCCTGGGTTTTTTCATCGGTGATTTACTAGGGGGGTTGTCCGTACCGTGGGGTTCGTTAAAGTCATTGTTGCTACTATCACTATTATCATCAATTAGGATGGTTGTAGCATTCGGGAAAATTTTATGGGCAAAGTTAATAATCTCATCATTGTCATTATTCACAAAAGTGAGTGACGGAATGTCTTGTTTGGCTTGTTGCAGAATCTTCTCGACCAGCCCATGAAGGTTTTTTTGATAAATGCTGCTAAGGTCATCAATAATGAGCATTTCAAGTTGTGAAAAATCAGCTTTTTTGTTTTCCATCAGGTCATTTAATCGGCCTGGTGTGGCGATCATAATGTCTAATGGGCGGCGCATTAAGCGCATTTGAGTCTGGTAGGGGCGACCGCTAACAATGAAGCCAAATCGCATATTGTGATCACGGCTTAGGCGTTTGATGGTGTAGTTAATCTGGCTGACCCGGTCTCTTCTTGAGGTTAAAATCAGGATGCGTGCGCCACGTTTTTCCGGGGCAGGGTTTTCCAGGATATAATTGATTGCGGGTATCAGGAATGCGCCAGTTTTACCGGCTGCAGATTGTGATAACACCAAGGCACTTTTTTGCTCCTCAACCAATGGGATTAGTTGTGATTGCAAGGGTGTAGGCGATTGATAGCCAGAGGCTTCAATAGAAGCAATAAAATCTTTTTGTAAATTAAAATCTGTAAATGACAAGTTTTTGTCTCCCCTGTGCAAGTTTATCCTGGATAATAAATGCACAAAATCTCGCCCCTGAAGCAAACCTGTTATGAATCAAACCTATGGATTTAATTCATTCTGAAGTCTGCTAACATCATCACGTATTATTATAATGCGTTATTTGGGCCTACTACTTAAGCCTAAACGCACAAAAATACCGGATAATGACTGATGTGAGATTATTGGTTAGTTATTGAAAATCTATATTGTTTATAAAAAGTAGAGTGTTTGGAAAATCTGGATGCTGTCCCCAGTAAATATATTTTAAATATTTTAGCATCATGGCATCCCTAACGGATGCAGCAAAAACGGCAGAAAGCACCGTGCTTGTTATGAAATTTATAGTATTCAGTGGGTTCAGTCAAGTATTTAGCGACGGATTGGGTGCTAAGGGTTTGTTTTTAACCTGAATCCGTGGCTTCAATGCGGATTCAGGTTTAAGGTTTATCAAGCAATAATTGACTGCCAGCCGGCTTCTTCATCACGAAGTGTTAAAACTTCAACACCATCACTGGTGACATATAGTGTGTGTTCCCACTGGGCTGATAGAGTGTGGTCTTTTGTTACCACGGTCCATTTGTCAGGCAATAGTTTTATATGCCGTTTGCCCTTGTTGACCATGGGTTCAATGGTGAAAGTCATACCTTCTTTTAAGGTGATACCCGTACCAGGTTTTCCATAATGTAATACCTGGGGGGCTTCATGGAATTTTTCGCCAATCCCATGGCCACAGTATTCCCGCACAATTGAACAGTGCTGGGACTCTGCAAATGTCTGTATGGCATGGCCAATATCGCCTAGTTTTACCCCTGGCTTAACTTCATTAATGCCAATATATAATGCTTTTTGTGCAACATCACACAGTTTTTTAGCAACGACGCCCGGTTTGCCGATGGTAAACATCTTGCTGGTATCACCATGAAAGCCATCTTTGATTACTGTGATGTCGATATTAATAATATCGCCTTTTTTAAGTTTTTTGTCACTGGGAATGCCGTGACAAACTTGATGGTTTACCGAGGTGCAAATGGATTTTGGAAAACCATGGTAATCAAGCGGGGCAGGGATTGCCTGTTGCTCATTGACGATGTAGTCGTGACAAATTTTGTCAAGCTCATTAGTCGTAATGCCTGCTGTTACATGCGGTGTAATCATGTCGAGTACGTCAGCGGCGAGCCGCCCAGCGATGCGCATTTTTTCGATTTGTTCAGGTGTTTTGATTGTAACAGTCATATTTGGGTTACTTTGCTTAGCATTTGGAAAAAAGAATGGTGAATTATGCAGTCTTTTAGTGGAGAAGCGAAACAGTTTATGGTATAAAATGCGCCGCTAAAGTTTTCGATCAGTCGAAAATCAGCGAAACTAATCAATGGAGTGTTTAGCTTTTTGGCTATCGCTTCAAATTCACACACATATTGCCACGTTTTAGCAGGGTGCTGGTTTGTTTTTTTTGAATTAATAAACCGGTTGTTAATAACGAATATGTGGAGGCCTAACCCAACGAGGAAACTATCATGGCTAAAGTAACTATGCGCCAGATGCTGGAAGCTGGTGTTCATTTTGGACATCAAACCCGCTACTGGAACCCTAAAATGGCACCTTACATTTTTGGTGACCGCAACAAAATTCATATTATAAATCTTGAAAAAACACTGCCCATGTTCAACGATGTGTTGAACTTTGCCGGCTCTATGGCAGCTAAAGGTGGCAAGATTATGTTTGTCGGTACAAAACGTGCTGCACAAAAAGCAATCAAAGAAGAAGCGCAACGTTGTAAAATGCCTTTCGTAGACCAGCGCTGGCTGGGTGGCATGCTGACCAATTTCAAAACGATCAAGCAATCTGTGCGTCGTTTGCACGATATTGAAAAAATGCAGGCCGACGGTACTATTAACCGTGGCGGCAAGAAAGAAGCGCTAATGATGACGCGTGAGCTTGAAAAACTGGAAAAAGGCCTGGGCGGAATCAAGGATATGCGCTCTCTTCCTGATGCCTTGTTTATTATTGATGTGGGCCATGAAAATATTGCTGTTAAGGAAGCCAATACATTGGGTATTCCGGTGATTGGTATTGTTGACACCAATAACTCAGCGGATGGCGTAGATTATGTTGTTCCAGGAAACGATGATGCGATTCGTGCTATTCAGCTTTATACCTCTGCGATTGCCGATGCAATCAATGAAGGTCATGTAAGTGCTGCAAAAACAGCCGAAGAGTTGGCTGCCGCAGCGCCAAAACCGGCACCTGCTGCAAAAAAGGCGGATGCTAAATCCGATGTAAAGGTTGTCACTAAAACCCCTGCTGCGGAAGCAACTCCAAAAACCGAAGAAAAAGCTGCAGCCAAACCTGCTGCTAAAGAAAGTGCACCAGCCAAAGAAAGTGCACCAGCCAAAGAAAGTGCACCAGCCAAAGAAAGTGCACCAGCCA
>CAZPEE010000010.1:9055-16285 GCA_964585525.1 uncultured Cocleimonas sp. | reverse complement strand
AAAGAAAGTGCACCAGCCAAAGAAAGTGCACCAGCCAAAGAAAGTGCACCAGCCAAAGAAAGTGCACCAGCTAAAAAAAGTGCACCGGCAAAGTCCAAAGAAACAGAAAAACCTGCAAAGAAAGCAGCCGCAAAAAAATCAGATGATGCTGATGACCTAAAAAAGATTGAAGGTATTGGCCCTAAAATAGCGGAAACACTCAATGCCGCAGGCGTAACAACCTATAAGCAATTATCCGAAATGGATCGTGATGCAATTAAAGCGATTCTTGATACGGTTTCTACACTTAAATCCAAGGAGCCTAAAACCTGGCCACAGCAGGCAAAACTTGCTGCAGATGGAAAGTGGGACGAGTTGAAAGTATTACAGGATGAATTAATGGGCGGTGTTTAATCCGCTTGTTTTTCGAATATTATTCTGAGGAATCAAACTATGGCTATTACAGCTACAATGGTTAAAGAGCTCCGCGAGCGCACTGGCGCAGGCATGATGGAGTGTAAGAAAATGCTCACCGAAACAGATGGTGATATGGAAGCTGCCATCGACCTGATGCGTAAATCTGGTGCAGCAAAAGCAGACAAAAAAGCAGGTCGCGTCGCAGCAGATGGGCGTGTGGTTATTACCTTGTCTGATGACCACAAAGAAGCTTCGATTGTTGAAGTCAATTGTGAAACAGACTTTGTTGCAAAAGATGATAACTTTATTAATTTTGCCAATGCTGTTGGTGCCAGGGTTTTGGCTGATAAGCCTGCCGATATTGCTGCACTGTCGGCATTACCGCTTGAATCTGGTGAAACAGTTGAAGAAGTGCGTGCCAATCTGGTTGCTAAAATAGGCGAGAACATGCAAGTACGCCGTTTTGAGATCATATCAGCAGAAGCTGGTGAAGTTTATGCATACAGCCATGGTGTTCGCATCGGCGTTGCTGTGGCAATGACAGGCGCTGATGAAGCACTGGGAAAAGATGTTGCAATGCATATTGCGGCGAGTCGTCCAGTTTGTGTAACGGAAGATGATGTGCCTGCCGAAACCTTGGCAAAAGAGAAAGAAATATTGATTGCACAGGCAGAAGGTAGTGGCAAGCCCATGGAAATCATCGAAAAAATGGTTGCAGGGCGTATGCGTAAATACCTGGCTGAAATTACACTTGTGGGACAGCCTTTTGTTAAGGACCCGGATCAAACAGTAGGTCAGTTGCTAAAAGCAGCAGGTGCTGAAGTGATCTCATTTGTCCGTTATGAAGTCGGCGAAGGTATTGAGAAAAAGCAGGAAGATTTTGCGGCGGAGGTTATGGCGCAGGTCAAAGGCTAATATTAATTATGCCTAACAGGAGTGTTGTAATAGCTTGCAACGCTCCTTTTTTTTGCCTGCGTTTTTGTGTAGTCTATGCGCTAATTTTAATATTATCCTGAATCCGTGGCTTCAATGCGGATAACAGGGCGTAAGATATTGGTTTAGCACGGGATTTTAAAAAATCTTAGCTTCACCCTTAGGTTAAGCGGGCATATTTTAAGCCCGTGATGAATCAAGAGCTTACGTTCTGTGCCGTAGTGAGGTCACGGATTCAGGATTATCCCTAAAGGCTAAAATTCGTGAAATATAAAAGAATACTACTAAAGTTGAGTGGTGAAGCACTCATGGGTGATGATGATTTTGGTATCGACTCCAAAATACTGGCTCAAACAGCCTCGGAAGTGGTTAAGCAGCAAGCATCTGGAACCCAGGTTGCACTGGTTATTGGCGGTGGTAATATTTTTCGTGGCGCGGGTCTGGCACAAGGCGGTATCGACAGGGTCAGCGCCGATCAGATGGGTATGCTGGCTACTGTGATGAATGCGCTTGCAATGCAGGATGCGATTAAAAAGCAGGGTGTCAATTGCCGCATCATGTCTGCTTTGAAAATTGACCAATTGGGTGAAGAGTTTTCTGCGCTTAAAGCCAGGGAATACCTGCAAGGTGGTGATGTGCTAATCTTCGCTGCGGGCACGGGAAACCCTTACTTTACAACGGATACCGCAGCGAGTTTGCGGGCGGTGGAAATCCAGGCTGATTTATTATTAAAGGCAACCAAGGTAAATGGTGTGTATGATGCTGATCCTATGAAAAACCCCGATGCGGTTCGTTATGAAAAACTGGGTTTTGATGAGGCGATTGCGAAAGAGCTTGGTGTAATGGATTTGACAGCAATGGTATTATGCCGTGAAAACAAACTGCCTTTATGTGTGTTTAATATGTTTGAAGAGGGTGTTTTGGCACAAATTGTATCGGGTGATACTCGCTCAGGAACACTTGTTGAGGCAAAGGTTTAACAGGTTGGAAAAATGATTAATGAAATTTTAAAAGATGCAGAAAGCCGCATGCAAAAAAGTGTGGAGTCCTTAAAATCAGAATTGGCTAAAGTACGCACAGGCCGTGCACATCCCAGCTTGCTGGAGCATATAACCGTAGATTACTATGGTAGTGAAACACCGCTAAGCCAGGTGGCGAGTATAGGTGTTGAAGATGCGCGTACATTAACCGTAACGCCCTGGGAAAAACCCATGGTGCAGGCGGTTGAGAAAGCGATTATGAAATCTGACCTGGGTTTGAACCCAAACTCAGCCGGCACGGTGATACGTATCCCCATGCCACAATTGACTGAAGAGCGGCGTAAAGACCTGGTCAAAGTTGTCCGTCATGAAGGCGAAAATGGTAAAGTTGCGATAAGAAATATCCGTCGTGATGCCAATTCTGACTTTAAATCGTTGGAAAAAGAAAAAGAAATATCCGAAGACGATGAACATAAGGCACAGGATCAGGTACAGAAGTTAACAGATAAGTTTGTTTCTGAAATTGATCAAATTCTTAAAGAAAAAGAAGAAGACCTGATGAAAGTTTGATTGGTTTAATTAAATTAACTCAACTCAAGGGCTATGAGTCAATAAACATACGATGCGATCAACAATAATGACAGAAAAGACCAAAATACCGCGCCATATCGCAATCGTGATGGATGGTAATGGGCGTTGGGCCAAGGCAAAAAGGAAGCCGAGGCTCTGGGGGCATAAGGTCGGTGTAGAAGCAGTGCGTAATATTGTCAAGGCGTGTAATGCCCTGGATGTTGAGTGCCTGACGATTTTTGCCTTTAGCAGTGAAAACTGGAAACGTCCGGAAGAAGAGATTAAAAACCTCATGGGGCTTTTTATGATGGCGCTGGAGCGCGAGGCAAAAGCACTTGCCAGAAATAATGTTCGCTTGAAAATCATTGGTGATATCAGCCAGTTCTCGGAAAAACTACAGAAGAAAATCAAGCAGGTTGAAGAAATAACCTCGAAAAGTGATGGGCTAAACCTTATCGTGGCGGCAAATTATGGGGGTCGCTGGGATATTGTCGAATCGGTAAAATCATTACTTGGAAAGATGCCTGCAGGTGAATTAACCGCCGATGAGATAACTGAAGAGGCTGTTTCTGCCAATCTCTCCACACAAGAATTTCCCGAACCCGATTTATTTATCCGTACCGGTGGTGAAAAACGCATCAGTAATTTCCTTCTGTGGCAAATGGCTTATTGTGAGTTGTATTTTACGGATGTTTTATGGCCAGATTTTGACAAGGAAGAATTGCATAAGGCAATTGCTGATTTTTCAACCAGGCAACGTCGCTTTGGTAAAACCGGTGACCAGGTTGAAGCTGAAGCCAGTCAGGGTTAATACAGGAATAAATTATGGATAGTGGGCTTAAACAAAGGCTTATTACCGGCGTTTTACTTATCGCTGCTGTCCTTCTGGGTGTCCTTCTATTGCCAAATTCACTCTTTAGTGTTGCGGCTTTGATCGTGTTTATTAGCCTGGCGGGTTGGGAATGGGCGCGTTTAGTGGATTTGCAAGAATTAAAACAAGGCTTGTTTGTTGTAGCTTTGCTGTTTGTTGGGCTGCTTGTTTATGTTTGGGGTGATTTGCGCTGGGCAGCGATTGTTATTGGTGTATTGGCATGGCTAGGCGCATTGGTGTTACTGGCGATGTATGAAAAAGGCACTGATTTGTACCGGCAACAAAGCTGGTTGTTACGCATTGCTGCTTTTTTGATTTTAATTCCGGCGTGGATAGCGATAGTTACCTTGCATCGGCATTATCCTGCGCTGGTGTTGTATCTGATTTTTCTGGTGGCGATTGCCGATAGTGGCGCTTATTTTACAGGAAAGGCCTTTGGCAAACATAAACTTGCGCCACAGCTAAGCCCAGGTAAAACGCGAGAAGGTGCATTAGGCGGTTTGGCTGGCGTTGCGGTTTGGTCCGTTCTGGGTGCCTGGTTTTTTGGTTTATCTGCCTCTGATTCTGTCTATTTTATTATTCTGTCACTAGCAGCTGGTATTCTGTCTGTCTCGGGAGATTTATTTGAAAGCCTGGTTAAACGTGAGGCAGGGATGAAAGATTCTGGCACTATTTTACCCGGTCATGGCGGTGTTTTAGATCGGGTTGATGGCTTGCTGGCTACCCTGCCACTGTTTACACTGGGTATATTCTGGGGTGGCATTTTAGAAAATCTACAGGTGCTTTCATAGTGTCAGTGTCATCACATACCCCGTCAAAAGGTTTAACCATACTCGGTGCAACCGGCACGATTGGCGTCAATACACTGGATGTTATTGCACGTCATCCCGAAAAATTCCATGTGGTTGCCTTATCTGCAAACAGCAATGTTGCTAAATTATTAGAACAATGCCTGGCAGTCAAGCCGCGCTATGCGGTGATGGTGGATGAAACTGCAGCCGAACAATTACACACAGGTTTAACAAAAGCAGGCAGTGAAACTACGGTTTTGGCTGGCTCAAAGGCACTGGAAGAAATAGCTGTTTTGCCCGAAGTCGATTATGTGATGGCAGCCATTGTCGGCGCAGCGGGTTTGCTGCCTAATCTGGCGGCTGCAAAAGCAGGCAAGCGGGTTTTGCTGGCAAATAAAGAATCGCTGGTGATGTCAGGTAAGCTGTTCATGGATGCGATTCATGATAACGGCGCTGAGTTATTGCCGATTGATAGCGAACATAACGCCATTTACCAGTCGATGCCGGTTCCTGTTGACGGTAAACACCATAAGGCGGGTGTCACAAAAATACTGTTAACCGCATCTGGCGGGCCATTTCGTAACAGGGAATTATCCAGCCTGGCAACGGTAACACCTGCCGAGGCAGTGGCGCATCCTAACTGGGTGATGGGGCAAAAGATTTCAGTTGATTCAGCTACCATGATGAATAAGGGGCTGGAAGTGATTGAAGCCTGCTGGTTGTTTGATGTTGATACCGATCAGATTCAGGTGGTAATTCATCCGCAGAGCATGATTCACTCGATGGTTTCGTATAATGATGGTTCTGTGATAGCGCAGCTCGGTAATCCCGATATGCGCACACCCATCGCCTATGGCCTGGCCTACCCTGAGAGGATAGAATCGGGTGTTGATCAACTGGATATTTTTGAGGTGGCGCATCTTGATTTTGAAGTGCCAGACTTTGAGCGTTATCCGTGCTTGCGCCTTGCCTATGAAGCGCATCAGGCAGGCGGTAATGCCACAATTGCCCTGAATGCGGCGAATGAGGTTGCAGTAGAAGCTTTTCTTGAGAATAAAATTCGTTTCACCGATATACCACTTGTCATAGAAAAGGCACTGCAGAGTGCCTCTGCAGGGACATCAAGCCGATTAGATGATATACTTGCTCAAGATTTGTCCAGCCGTTCTGTTGCCAAAGCCGCTATTAAGAGCCTATCTTAAGTGATTGATTCTATGGAAGCTGTTAGTTTGTGCTGGATTTGATGTGAAAAACTTAACCAATTAAAACGTAGACTATGACATTTATTATCGCAGTACTAGCCTTTCTTGTTGCCATCGGGATTCTTGTAGGCGTTCACGAATTTGGCCATTTTTGGGTGGCACGTAAATTAGGCATTAAAATTATTCGCTTTGCAATAGGCTTCGGTACACCCATCTGGAGCTATAAATCAAAAGATAAAGACGGCACAGAGTACGCGCTAGCGGCTATTCCACTGGGTGGTTACGTTAAAATGCTGGATGAGCGTGAAGGTGACGTCCCCGACGATGAAAAGCATCGCGCTTTTAACCGCCAGCCTGTTTGGAAACGCTTTTTAGTGGTGCTGGCTGGGCCGATGTTTAATTTCCTATTTGCGATTGCTGCGTTTGCGGCGATTCAAATGATGGGTATTGATTCAGTTCGCCCCTATGTTGGCGAGATTCAGGCAAACTCACCTGCTGCCCAGTCGGGCTTTGAACGTAAAGACAGGATACTGGCAATTAATGATGTACAGCTCGAATCCATGCGTCAGGTGCGCCTCGCATTACTCAATGAATATCTTAAAAATCCTGATTTAAAGGTTTATGTTGAAACACAGTCGGGTGCAAAAGCCATGCGTCGCCTGGATTTGACGAATACACCATTGCTTGCAAAAGAAGGTGATTATTTTGCAAGGACGGGTATTGATTTTTGGCGGCCGCCGCACCAGACCATTATTGTTAAAGTGATGCCCGATTCGGCTGCCATGCAAGCGGGTCTACAGGCTGAAGATATTATTATCGGCGTAGATGGCAAGAAATTACAGAACTCTGAAGAGTTTTCCCGCTTTGTTAATTCACATGCAGGAAAACCTATTTCGTTAACAATCGAACGTAAAGGTGTTGAACAAACGCTAACGCTTACGCCCCGTTTGACCGATGTTGATGGCGTAAAACGCGGCTTGATCGGTGTTGGCCTAGCCAGGAAATATAACGATAAAGACATGAAAGACCTGTTCTTTATACGTCAGGCACCATTCTTTGAAGCCTTGCAAAAGGGTGTGGTAGAAACGTGGGATATGTCGATTATGACCCTAAAAGTCATGGGTCGTTTGGTAACAGGTGAAGCCTCACTTAAAAACATCAGTGGTCCGCTAACCATAGCCAATTATGCGGGAAAAAGCGCGTCTATCGGCTTATCCGCCTTTCTTAGCTTGCTCGCTATTGTGAGCTTAAGCCTTGGCGTGTTAAATTTGTTGCCAATACCTATGTTAGATGGTGGTCATTTACTTTACTATTTAATCGAACTGGTCAAGGGAAGCCCGGTTTCAGAAAGGGTTGAAGCTATTGGAATGCGCATAGGGATGAGTTTGGTTGGCGTTCTGATGGTCGTGGCACTGTTTAACGATATAAACAGGTTAATACATTAATAAGCACCAAAAGATAGCATCTGTTTTAACGGCATCAGTTTA
>CAZPEE010000010.1:7783-8955 GCA_964585525.1 uncultured Cocleimonas sp. | reverse complement strand
GCATCAGTTTAAAGATAATGCAGTGCAAGGTTCAATAAAACGCACATAAAAGCGTTAATGAATATACGGGTTAATAAAATGAAAAATCAAAAAAATGGGTCTTCATCAATTGGGTCTTCTTTGCTCAGTGGAACAATAAGGGCTTCACTTGCCGGTTGTTTAATTGCCTTAAGCCAGGGTGTCTGGGCAGGCAATTTTATTTTAAAAGATGTTCAGGTTAATGGCCTGGAGCGCGTTGCAGCTGGCACAGTACTCAGTAGCATGCCAGTTCGGGTCGGACAAAATTTTGATGATCGCATGACAGCCGATGTTATACGCTCTTTATATAAAACCGGCTTGTTTGATGATGTGCAGGTAGCCCGGCGTGGTGAAGCCTTGCTAATCAAGGTGCATGAACGTGCGGCTGTTGGTGAAATTAATATCAGCGGAAACAAAGCCATTGATACCAAGGCTCTGTTGGCTGCAATGAAGCGCGCAGGCATTGCCAAGGGTCGGCCACTTGACCCTGCTGCATTGCGTAAAATTGAGCAGGGTTTAAAACAACAATACCTTTCAAGCGGCAATTATGCTGCCGAGGTTAAAACGTCGGTAAAGAAATTATCGAATAATCGTGTTGGTGTTAACCTGACGATTAATGAAGGCAAGGTAGCACGCATCAAACGTGTTCAAATCAATGGCAACCACGCATTTTCAGATGCTACCTTGAAGAAGTTGCTCGAATCAGGTGTGACGGGGAAACTGTCTTTCTTTAGTACACGCGATAAATACTCTAAACAAAAGCTGGTGGGTGATATTGAGAAACTCAAATCATTCTATCGCGACCGTGGCTATCTGAACTTTGAAGTTGTTTCTACACAAGTTTCATTGTCAAAAGACAAGAGTGCGGTTTACGTTAACATGAATATCCATGAAGGCGACCAATACCGGATTGGCAAGGTGAATGTGGTTGGTAATGGAGCTGTTTCTGCAGCAGAACTGCGTAAACAACTGACCATAAAAGAAGGTCAGTTATTCTCTCAATCTTTATTGGCGCAAACACGTAAAAACCTGAAAGCCAGGTTGGGTAAAAATGGCTATGCATTTTCACGCATTGGTATTATCCCCCAAATTGACAAGGTCAATAAACGGGTTAATTTAACCTTCCAGACAGACCAGGGTCAGCGTACTTACGT
>CAZPEE010000010.1:0-7683 GCA_964585525.1 uncultured Cocleimonas sp. | reverse complement strand
GGTTTAAAACAAAATAATTTCATGGGTACAGGCAAAAGCCTGTCAGTTGCAGCAAGCAAGAGTAATGTTAATAAAAATTTCAGGTTGAGTTATAACAACCCGTATCACACTGTTGATGGTGTTGGCCGTGGTTTTAATATTTATTACAATAAGAGTGATGCAGGTGAAAATGATGTATCCGATTACATCAGTGATGCCTATGGTGCCAGCCTGAATTATACGATCCCGGTAACAGAAGATAATTCTCTACGCTTTAGTGTGGGTGGTGAGCATCGGGAAATTTCCACAAATGTAAGGACCCCTGTCTTTATTAATAATTTTATAAAGGATAACGGCGATAGTTACGATAATATTTTAGGTACAGTCAGCTATATCCATGATACGCGAAATCGTTATTTGTTCCCGAATGAAGGTCAACGACACAGTATTTCACTGGAAGCAGGTCTTCCAGGGAGTGATACGGAATATTACAAAGCGAGATACCGTGGAGCGACTTACTTCCCGGTAACAGAAAAAATCACGTTTGCGCTAAAAGGTGGCCTTTCTTATGGTGATAGTATGGGTGATACCACCGAGTTACCATTCTTCGAACGGTTTTATTCAGGTGGTATCCGCACGGTTCGTGGCTATGAAAATAATAGCCTGGGGCCAAAGGCGCTTATCAATAATCTGGATGCGAATGGAAATCCTGATGGGACAACACGGGTAGGTGATCCCAAAGGCGGCGCTTTTGCTGCAAATGCAACTGCCGAAGTCTCGTTCCCGGTTCCTTTTGCAGAAGATGTCAAAGGCCTGCGTATGAGCGCATTTGTTGATGGTGGTAACGTGTTTGAAAAAGTTGACGATTTTGATGCCAATGAACTGCGTTACTCGGCTGGCCTGGGTGTTACCTGGATGTCGCCATTAGGACCATTTACCATTAGTTATGCGAAGCCGCTTAACGAGAAAGACGGTGATAAAGTACAGGAATTCCAATTCTCAATCGGCGCAAGTTTCTAATTTTAAATCCAAATCCAAATATTGCCTAATGTCATGAGGTGTCCTACAATTGCCCCATGCTAACAGGCTATCAAATTAACAATCAAAAAAAAGGCAACAAATATGGTTTATTTGTTGCCTTTGTCGTTTTTGTGTTTCTAACAATTACTGTTTTTCCTGTCAGTCTACATGCGGAAAAAAACACCCATAGTTTCGGCTCTGTTTCACTGGGTGTTGTTGATGTGACTTATTTAATGGAGCATGCGCCTCAGGCAGAAATCGCGAGTAATCAACTAAAAAGCAAGTTCCAGCCTCAGGAAAAAGCACTGGCAAAGGCCCTGGATGAAATTCAATCAATGGAAGCGGCTTTGGAAAAAGGCGCGCAAAGCCTAACAGTAACTGAGCGTCGCCGCAAAGAAAGGGAGCTAAGATCTAAAAAGCGTTCCCGAAGCAGAGCCTTGCAGGATTTTCGTGAAGAACTCAGGTTTGCCAGGGATTCGGCACTGGATGATGTTCAAAAAGAAGTATTTCAGGCAATAGATACGGTTCGCCAGCGCCTGGGGATTGATATTGTATTGCAGGATTATGTCTCCGCGAGTAAGCGTATTGATATCACACAATCGGTGTTGGCTCACCTGAAACAAAAATTGCTTAATAGCAAAGAACCTAAGCCGCCTGGGAAGTAACATGGGCTTTACCTTGAAACAGCTTGCAGAAGTCACCCGTTCTCAAATAAAGGGTGACAAGGATATTATGCTTTCGGGCGTAGCATCCTTGCAGGAAGCGTCTGAAGGGCAGATTAGTTTCGTCAGTAACCCTAAATATAAAACACAGTTAAAGGATACAAAAGCTTCGGCAGTGATTTTGTCGCCAGACCTGGCTGAAAACTATCCTGGCAATGCACTGGTTAATAAAGATCCTTATTTGACCTTTGCCAGGGTCGTAACAAAATTTAACAAAACCACGCCATTACCCGGCAATATACACCCCAGTGCTGTTATTGCAGAAGATGCAAAACTAGCAGCCAATGTTAATATTGGCCCTAATGTGGTAATTGAACAGGGAGTCAGGATAGGTGATGGTGTTGTTATCGCAGCGGGATGTTTTGTCGGTGCGAATGCTGTTTTAGATAACGATGTGCATGTGTACCCAAACGTCACGATTCATCACGATAGTGTCATAGGGTGTCGTACCATTATTCATTCCGGTGCGGTCATTGGTGCGGATGGCTTTGGCTTTGCGCCAAATTCTGAAAGCGAAGAAAAATCCTGGTATAAAATCCCCCAAATTGGCAATGTGAAAATTGCTTGTGATGTGGAAATCGGTGCAAATACCACGATTGACCGTGCCGCACTGGGGTCAACCCGAATTGGAAAGGGTGTAAAGCTGGATAACCAAATTCAGGTAGGACATAATGTCGAGCTGGGTGACTACACCATTGTCGCTGGTGGCACGGTGTTTGCTGGTAGTACGGTCATCGGCAAACATTGTAAGATTGGGGGAGTGGTGGCGATAGCAGGCCATATAAAAATAGCAGATGGTGTGATTCTTACTGGTAGGTCCATGGTTATTAGTTCTATTCTTGAGCCTGGTGTTTATTCATCGGGAATACCTACAGAAGTCAATAGCAAGTGGCGACGTAATGCAGCGCGTTTCAGGAAGCTGGATGAAATGGCGAAGCAAGTCAAACAGTTAGAAAAACAAATAAAGCAATTGGATAGCAAAAGCTAGGGTAAAAATATGAGTGAAGAAAGTGTTAATAAAAACCAGACTTTGATGGATGTAAAAGAGATACGACGATTTTTGGCGCATCGCTACCCGTTTTTACTGGTAGACCGTGTTACCCAGTTTGAGCATGGAAAGACACTGACGGCGATAAAAAATGTCACCATCAACGAGCCTTTTTTTACCGGTCATTTTCCAGATGAGCCGATTATGCCTGGTGTGCTGATTATAGAAGCCATGGCGCAGGCAACCGGCCTGCTGGGGTTTCGTACCATGGGTGAAGAACCACAAACCGATACGCTGTATATTCTGGTCGGCGTGGATAAGGTCAAGTTTAAAAAGCAGGTTGTACCGGGCGACCAGCTTGAGTTACATGCCGAAGTATTACGCCACAAAGGTAAAATGTGGATATTCAAGACAGAAGCACGGGTTGATGGTGTTATCGCTGCAAGTGCTGAAATCAAATGCGCTGCAGTAGAAATGTAAGGACTGCCAAGCGACCAGGGTATACGCCATGAGCAAGATTCATCCCACTGTTATTATTGACGCCAAAGCCGACATTGCGGACGATGTGGAAATCTCGCCTTATGCTGTGATTGGAGCGGATGTCAAAATAGATAGTGGTACCTGGGTAGGGCCACATGCGGTTATTCAAGGGCCAACGACCATTGGCAAAGATAACCGTATTTTTCAATTTGCTTCGGTGGGTGCAGAACCACAGGATAAAAAATATCAGGGTGAGGCAACCACGCTAACGATTGGCGACCGAAACCTGATCCGCGAGTCTGTCACCATCAACCGCGGCACGGCACAGGATATTGGTAAAACAGTCATTGGCGATGATAACTGGATTATGGCCTACGTACATATCGCGCATGATTGTATTGTCGGTAACGATACTGTGTTTGCCAACAATGCGACCCTGGCTGGTCATGTAACCATCAAGGACCATGCGATTTTAGGTGGTTTTACACTGGTGCATCAATTCTGCCAGGTGGGTGAGTATGCATTTACCGGCATGGGCGCTGCGCTGGGCAAAGACCTGCCGCCGTTTGTGATGGCAACCGGTGCGCCGGCAATTCCGCGAGGCATAAACAACGAAGGCTTGAAGCGCCATGGTTTTGGTAATGATCAGCGCGCAGCAATCAAAAAAGCCTACCGTGCATTGTACCGGGATGATTTATCCTTTAAGGATGCCATTGCAGTGCTTGAAAAGGACTTTCCGGCAGATCAAAATATCCAATTGCTGGCTGATTTTTGCAAGGATAGCAAACGCGGTATTATCCGCTAGTGGTTTGTTGTAGCATAAAAGGGATAAGCAATGCGCATAGCACTGGTTGCAGGTGAAGCCTCTGGCGATATTCTTGGCGCACGGCTGATCCAGTCCTTAAAAAAAACCTACCCTGATGCGCAGTTTGAAGGGATTGCCGGGCCGGAAATGCAATCTGCGGGGTGTGAATCATTGTTTCCCATGGAGCGTCTTTCCATCATGGGTTTTGCCGAAGTCTTGCCACGTTACCTGGAATTACGCAAAGCCCGCAAAAGATTGATCCAGCGTTGGCTGGCTAATCCACCCGATTTGCTGGTTGGGATTGATGCACCGGATTTTAATCTTTACCTTGAAAAAAAGCTCTATCAGTCAGGCATCCCAACGGCGCATTATGTCAGCCCCAACGTCTGGGCGTGGCGCGAAGGGCGCGTTAAAAAGATGCAAGGCGCAATGGATTTAATGCTTACGCTGTTTCCTTTTGAAGTGCCCTTTTATAAAAAACATGCGATTCATGCTGAATTTGTCGGTCATCCACTGGCAGATGAGATTCCCCTTGACGCAGACAAGCAAACCGCAAGGGACAAGCTGGGGCTTGATGGACAAGCCCATATCCTGGCGTTATTGCCGGGTAGCCGCATGGGTGAGATCAACTACATGGCGGATGATTTTTTAAAAGGCTTGAAAGCCTTACACCAAAAGCATCCAGACTGGCTTTTTGTGGTGCCACTGACCACGCATAAAATCAGGCACGCCTTTGAGCAACATAAACAAAACATTGCGCCAGAATTGCCCATAACCTTTGTGGACGGAGAGTCGCGTACCGTGATGCAGGCGGCAGACCAGATTTTGCTGGCTTCGGGAACCGCCGTGCTGGAAGGTATGCTGGTGAATCGCCCGATGGTGGCGGCATACCGTATTTCGCCGCTTTCTGTGGCGATTATCCGCTTATTCAAAATGATCAAATCAAACTATTTTACCTTGCCAAATAACCTGCTGGATGAATATCTGGTGCCGGAGCTGATTCAGGAAGAGATTACCCCGCAAAATATTGTGAAAGAAATTGAAAAACAATTTAACGAGAGCGATGAGCAGCGCAGCCACCGCGAACAGCGCTTCGCACACATGCACCAGCAGTTACGCCAAAATGCCAGTGAGCGGGCTGCCAGTGTGCTCCGTGAATTGCTTGGGAAAAAAGGAAAACAGGCGACATGAAAAAAACCATTAAGCTAATGGCCGGGGTGGATGAAGTCGGTCGTGGACCACTTGCTGGAGCAGTCATTGCCGCCGCAGTGATTCTTGATCCAAACCGCTGGATTGATGGCCTGGCTGATTCCAAAGCCTTGACTGAAAAAAAACGCATAGCGCTGGATCAAGAAATCCGCAACAATGCTTATGCCTGGTCAATTGGCCGTGCAGAAGTCCATGAAATTGACAGGCTCAATATCTTGCAAGCCAGCTTGCTGGCAATGCAACGTGCGGTAGAAAGCCTTCCCGTTGCGCCTGAACATTTAAAAATTGATGGTAATAAATGTTTGCAGGCAAGCCGTATTCATTGCACCATGGAGGCGATTGTCAAGGGCGACAGCAAGGTCGCCGCCATCAGTGCCGCTTCCATTATTGCCAAGGTTTCCCGCGACAGGGAAATGGTCGAACTGGATAAAAAATACCCCGGGTATGGCTTTGCCACACATAAAGGCTACCCAACCAAAATGCACCGTGATGCGTTGATAAAATACGGCGCAACTGAGATTCACCGAACCAGCTTCAAACCAGTTAGGCTGGTGATGGAAAAGTAACGAGGAGAAAACATGCCAAAACTCACATTAATCAGCTTCAAAATTTGCCCCTTCGTACAGCGCAGTGTCATCCTGCTCAAGGAAAAAGGCATCGACTACGATATTAAATTTATCAACCCTTATGAGCCACCCGAGTGGTTTAAGAAAATATCCCCCACTGGAAAAGTACCGGTGCTGCTGGTTGATGATCAGCCGTTGTTTGAATCTGCTGTGATTAATGAATACCTGGATGAAGTTTATCCGCCATCATTACACCCGGCAGATCCATTCAAAAAAGCACAAAACCGCGCATGGATGGAATACACATCGCCCATGAACATGAGCTTTTTCAATATGATCATGACAAAAGACAAGGAAGAGGGCAGCAAAGTCAAAGAAGCATTTCTACAGCAACTCGCGGGGCTTGATAAAGTTGCCACCCATGCACCGTGGTTTAATGGCGATGATTTCTCCATGGTCGATATATCCGCCGCGCCGGTATTTACCCGCCTGGAGTTTTTGAAAAAGAACTTTGACCTGGATTTGCTCGATGGGTTTGCCAATCTACAACGCTGGTCAACAGCGTTGCTGGCAAGAAAAAGTATTGCAGATTCAATGATTGAGGATTTTGATGAACTCATGCTGATGCGTTTGAAAGATAGTGGGAGCTACCTGCTAGATCAGGCTCAGGGTGGAGTAGTGGATAAACAGACCCGCACAGAAATAGAGGCAGCGGCATGGCGTAAAATGCTATCCCACTTTCAAAAACGTACTGATGTGCAAAACATTGACCTGATGAATATGGCAGGTTTTTGCCGTAATTGTTTTTCAAAATGGTATATGGCGGAGGCAAAAAAACGGGGTGTGGATATGGATTATGATGAGGCGCGTAAGGTGGTTTATGGCATGCCCTATGATGAGTATAAGGAAAAATACCAAACCAGGGCAACGGATGAGCAGATGGAAAAGTTTAATGCCATCAAATGGGGTGAGGATACTACGGAGTAACTAAGGAGAAATACTCCACCCCAGCTTGTTTCGCAAGATATGATAATAATCATAGCTTTCAGGGTGCATCAGTTGCAATTTATGTGATTTGTGCCGAATCATTATATGATCACCCGCCTGTAAGTCTATATTGGCTTGTCCATCAAAGGATACGCGGGCATTGACGTTGCGTTTTTCACAAAGGCCAATATGGATTCGGCTGTCATTACTGACCACAATCGGGCGGTTGCTCAATGTGTGTGGGCAGATCGGAACCAGCACCACGGCATCCAGGCCAGGATGCAATATAGGCCCGCCACCCGACAGTGAGTAGGCAGTAGAACCAGTCGGAGTGGCGACGACAATACCGTCGGCGCGTTGTGTGTTGACAAAATGCTCGTCAATATGGGTAGTGAACTCAATCATGCGGATGTCGTTTCTGACATGCAGCACCACATCGTTAAGTGCAATGCCTTCGCCCAGGCTTTGTTCCCCACGAAAGGCTTCCGCATGCAGCAATGAACGTGTTTCAATGGTGTATTTCCCATCCAGCATCAGGGAGAGTTGTTCGGCAATTTCATCGGGAGAAATATCAACTAAAAAACCCAGTCGACCAAGATTAATACCAATGACGGGGATGTTTTTGTCGCTGAGCAGGCGACCTGCTTTTAACAGCGTTCCATCGCCACCGACGACAATAGCCAGGTCAATGCAGTCGCAAAATGCTTCTGTACCCATGACAGGAATACCAAGAATATTGGCAGCATTTTTTTCCGCAACAATCTTGAATTTTTCTTTTGATAAGAACTGGTGGAGCGTCTTCAAAGTTGCTTCGATACGCTCATCATGTTCTTTACAAAAAATGCCGATGGTTGAAAATTGTTTCATCCTAGAATCCCCAGTTGGACAGGGTAAAGTGTATGGCTGTGTTGGTGAAGGGCTAGGCGT
>CAZPEE010000009.1:0-22222 GCA_964585525.1 uncultured Cocleimonas sp. | reverse complement strand
ATAGCCAACTCAGCGGTATTATCCGCAGCCGAGCCGAAGATTTCCAGGTCGATGAAATTCCCTTGTTTGAGCCTTCAGGTCAGGGCGAGCATGTATTTTTACAATTAAAAAAAACCGGTGAAAATACTGACTGGGTAGCGGGCCAATTAGCAAAGATAGCGGGGGTAAAACGCCGTGATGTCAGTTACGCGGGTTTAAAAGATCGACTTGCGGTTACGACACAGTGGTTTAGTGTATGGTTGCCCGGAAAGGAAGCGCCCGACTGGCAGGCGAAATTACCGGAAACGATTGAGCTTTTAGATGAAACACGGCACCAGCGTAAATTAAAAAGAGGGTCGCTTAAAGGTAACCGTTTTAAACTGGTGATACGTGATTTTAATGGAGAGGAGTCTGAGCTTGCTGCAACTGTCGAACGTATAAAAGAGCAGGGCGTACCCAATTATTTTGGTGAGCAACGTTTTGGGCATGACTACTTTAATATAAAGAAAGCAGAACAGTGGCTGAGAGGTGATTTCAGGCTTAAAGACCGTCAAAAACGTAGCCTTTATTTATCCGCAGCACGTTCCTGGATTTTTAACCACGTATTGTCGCAGCGGGTAAAGGATGATACATGGGATCAAGCTTTGCCAGGTGATGTTTTCATGCTGGGAGATTCGAATGCCTGTTTTTGTGAAACGCCAAGTGATCAGATTATAGAACGTGTAAAAAAACTTGAAATTCATCCAAGCGGGCCTTTATGGGGTAAAGGTGATTTATTATCCCAGGGGTTGGTTGCTGATTTTGAAAAGAGCTGTGTAGAACAATTTGTTTGTTTTAGGGAAGGATTAGAAAGGAAAGGCTTAAAACAACAACGTCGCTCATTACGCTTGGCGGTGAAGAATTTGGACTATACTTATAATCCTTCGGGTGTTGTAGCCATCTCCTTCAGTTTATCATCCGGTAGCTATGCTACGGTGGTTTTAAGAGAAATTGGTGGTTTTAAAGCAGCATCTATTTGAACCTTTATTATGTTTGTTAAGTCTACATTATTAGTATATGCTAATATAAATGAATGTTTTATTGGCGCATGCTCTTTTTATAACGATGCGCCTATGAGAATGGTTGTAACGATTAATTGTTGGTTTTGTGAAAAAATTATTTAAAACATTGCTCCTGTTGTTTTTTTTGCTTAATGCCGCTGTTGCCTTAGGCCAGTCATCGGCTGCGCAGCTTACCCAACAACGGCTACAAAAACAGAATGAAATCAAGCTGGCAATGCTTGATATTGCTAACCTTGATGTTCAGTACAATAAACATTTATCAGACAAGCAGAAGCGGCGAAATACCAAAAGCCCCGCTAACGAAAAACTGCCTGACAATTGTTTAACCTGGAATGTGCATCAACTTAACCGTAAAGCCCAGGCATTCAGGGAATCGATTCACAAATACGCACATCAATACAGGGTTGACCATAATTTAATCAAATCAGTTATTACAGCAGAATCGTGTTTTAAGAAAAACGCGTTGTCCCATGCCAATGCCAGGGGGCTAATGCAACTCATCCCGGATACGGCAAAGCGTTTTGGTGTGAAAAATAGTTATGACCCGGAACAGAATATTCACGGTGGCGTAAAGTATTTACGCTTTTTACTGGATCGTTTTAAAGGTGATTTGAAAAAAGTTATCGCTGCGTACAATGCCGGGGAAGGTAAGGTTGAACAATACAAGGGAATCCCACCGTATAAGGAAACACAGCAGTACGTCAAAAATGTGCTGGCTATCTATGACAAATTAAGGGCACCGGCGTTAAAGGCGAAAAAAATAGCAGCGTTGTCCCATAAAAAACAAACGGCGGTTAGCCGTATTCGCCAAAAAATAAAAAAGAAACCCGTCTATCGTCCACGACGTTTAAGCGCCAAGCCAGGGCGGGGCGGTTGGCAGTATAACCGCGCACGTGCTCCGCACTTGTTCAAACACTGATTCTGTTAGACATATCCGGGGCTAACCATACGCCGTTATATAAACTCTGTTTATTTCACTTTTACCCTAAATTTTAGAGAAAAAGATGGGTTGCCTGATCCACTGTTTGCCAGGAATTGACCTGACAGATTGATGCGTATATTGGTTACGTTACTATCCAGTCCAGCTGCATCGGGAGAGGGTGAATAGCTATAGCTTGCCCCATTGTTATTTGAGAAGCTCAGGTTGTCTGTGGTGCTGGCGAGTGATGTAAACTGATAGTTTAGGCCACTGGGTGGAGAACCATCCACAAAACGTACAGGGCCTGTCCCTGCACCGGATATATCGTTAACATAAAGTGCTGTATTGGCAGGAATCACATCGCTTAAGCTAATCGAGTTATTATCAGCGGCACCAGAACCTGTATTGCTAGCGATAATATTATATTCAACCAATGCACCTGGAATCCGTTTGGGGTTAACGGTATTGATACCATCGCTCAGTACAACAGAGGTTTTTTGTAAATTGATAAGTGGCAATGGGTTTTGGGTAACCAGACAGACATCATCCACATGCCAGTAATCATAATTTGCTCCACTGCCTTGTTGTAATCTCAGGCGTATTCTAAAATTATTATGTTTAGCTGCCGCTGGCATGGTGTAGGTTCGGTTAAATATCTGACCCTGTGTGCCTGCACCAGAAAATTGCTCAAGGGTGACCCAGCTGTTACTACTGTTTAAGTACTCGATAAAAAAATCTTCTCCGCTGTCAGGGTTTTCACTAAAGGCATCACTTCCGCGCCGTATCCAAACGGTCAGTTCCTTGAAGTTGTTTGAAGTGTTGATTGGGATGGATGTGGCGCTGACGGTATTTGCGTACACATTTAAAGCATGTGTTGGGGAGTTGCTGGTTTGGGCACCAATATCGACAGACCCGCTACCTGACACTGTCCAGTTTGACATATCCCTTTCAAAGTCATCACATTGACCGACTGCCAGAGGAATAGCGGGCGGTGGCGGTGGTGGTGGTGTGGCAGTTGGCGTGAATAGAATATCTTGATTCAGGTTGATAACCTGGTTGAGTGAGTGCTGGTTATAGTCGTTGCTGTTCTCCTGGATACCGATAGTCGCGCTATCTCCGTTACATTGGGTATTCGCTGAGGAATAACGAAACCGGATATCACCGTTTTCATAAAGAACGACTTGAAAGGAGCAGCTAGAGCTATTATTCCCATAGCGTGGTACATTATTCCATGAGACGACAAAATGCCGGTTTCCAGCTGTTCCAAATGTGCTATAACGGATAGTACCACCAGCGGTTCGGTTCAAATCATCCCAATAAGGCGCAATAATGGTGGATGGATTAGTTGGGAATCCGGCATTTTGATAGGCAGTCCAGTTGCTTAATGATAATCCACCATTTGAATTAATATATATCTGTGAAGTGTTGTTGGGGCTGCTGACACTGCCAAAAGGAAACGTAAATCCCAGGTTCACTTGTAGAGTTGAATCATCTCCAGCCGCCCAGTTTGTTGTTGGATTTTCAAACGTCGTACCTGAAACAACAGCTTTATTATATTGTGCATGAGCTTCTTGAGTTGCTACGACAAGTGCAAAAAAAATGGAGAAAAGCAGTGTAATAACCTTACGAATCATCACTAGCCTCTTTGGATGTTTGATTATTTGAGGGTGTCTCGTCCTGGGCTTTTGGTTCTTTTTTCTTACGGCGAATCGGCAAGTCCCCATCAAAACTATCCTGGTTAAATTTATAACGGAAGTTCACGTAAGGCCCTTGTCGTTTATAGTTGTTTTTATCAAAGTCCCTATCGTCAAAGCCTTCAAAGTTGTAGCCAAGGCCTAGCCATGCGTTTTCCATGGGGGTTACGCCAACGGATACACCGGCAAGGTAGTCAATATTATCGCCGTTCCAGTCGTGCAGGTAACCGCCTTGAACGCCTATATCCCATTTGCTGTTGATGTCACGGCGTAACTCTGCGCTTGCGGTATCAATGGTGGTGCTATGTTTTATACCTTTGTTATTTTCTTTAACGTACTTGATACCATGGTGCAGGCTGATTTGTGTTTTGTCGTTAATCTTCTGGTTGTAGTGCATATTATGTATGATTTTCTGGGTATGGCTTTCCAGTCCTGAAACAGTATTACCGGGGTAGGCGTTATCGCCAGAATTGGTTGTCAGGCTGTCATTTTCATCCACCAGGTCAAGTCGGTTGAGGAACACAAAATCCTTGTTTTTAGGATGCCAGGCGGAGCCCAGGCTGAGTCTGGTGTGGTTTTGGAATTCGTTAAATTCATTTTCTGAGCGGCTAACACTCACTTTGGCACTTAAATTTTTGCCATTTTCAAGATGACGTATAAGACCGGCACGGAAGTTCATTTTATCGTTAATTTCGCATGCGCGAAGTACGAAACGTGTGGTCCAGCTCCAATCCTTCTGATCAGAACCCACTCAAACCGAGAAGGCCCCCTAATCATCGGTTTGTGTACCTTGCAGGGTATTGCCCTGAATGGCAGGTTCGTTGTCATTGAAGCGTTTTGTTTGCGAGTTACGAATGGTTTTAGTCTGGTCGATACTGATATCACCCCGGATTTTATCGGTAATTTTTACTTTTTGGCTAAGTCCCAGGCTGGCATATTCGCGCTGTCCCTGGTCAGTGCGTTCCTGTGTATAGGCTGATTTACCCGTCGCGCCTTTCCAGAGTGATTTGGTGACACCCACGCGGCTATTGTGTGTGGTTTGTTTACTGTTGTTGGTGGTTTCATGTTCTGCAAATACCGTAAAACCCTGTTTCAGTTTGACATCCACGCCGACAATTGCACGGTCTGGACTCAGTTCTGAATCATTATCTGAATTGATATTTTTTTCGATATCGCCACGCAGTGTAACCTTGCCATTTTTGGTTGTGTAGCGGGCACCTGCCAACACAGTATCATTGCTGATCGTTTTATCACTGATAGTTTCTTTGCTGTGGCGGGCACCCACACTGACATCAAGCTGTTTCGATAACTTATGTTCGAGTGTCGCCTCGGCCAGTTGCCGCTGATTGTTATTTGACAGGTTCTTTTGCTCTGAAACTTCGGCGTTGAGTCGGGTTTTATCATTCAGTTTGTAACGTATTTCTGCACCGATTTTGCGGGTACTGTCTTCGCTGGACTGTGAGCTTATGCCAAAGTTTTTATCACGGTTTTTAAGGTATAGTCGCGCTTCCATTTCTGCAATTTGCTTTTCAAGCTCAATCACATAAGCCTGCCTGCTTTTGAATTTGCTGGATTGTGTTTTTGAGGATGCAAGTTCTGCATGCAGTTTGGTATCAGGTGTCAGCTGGTAGGTCGCATCAACCGCGACAAGACGGTCATCACGTCCTTTATTGCGGCCTTCATTCAAACCACTTAAACCGACTTCCAGTTTACCATTTTTACTTTTAGCCGCAACGCGTCCACCTGCAGTGATCGCAGTGTTACCACTATCGCCTAGCACATCTTCTTCCAGGTCATAATCAGCGACGATGATATTCGGGTTAAAATCACGGTCGCGGCTGGTCACCGGGAATTTGAAGAAGAGGGTGCCTGCATCATAATCAATGTCATAATCCTGATAGCGGGTTAGCACACGGTTTTCGACAAGCCGGTCTGAATGGAAACGGTCACGCGTTTCGATTTTTATGGTTTCGCTGTTAGGCACAATGTGGCGTTTCAGGTAATACAGGCCAGAGGTGCCATCACCGGCAATTTCCTGATGGAAATGCTGGTTGGATGTTTCGCTAATAAAGGCATTGGCACTGTAGCGTTTGTCCTGGTATTCGGTTTTAATGCCGTTTAGAACACGCTCGTATTTTGCCAATTCGGTGACACTCAGGCCGGTATGGAAATCTCCGAACATGGCATAGAAATTATCCTTTTCGATTTTCACATACAGCTTGCGTGAGCTGGGTGCATCGTATTGTGAATTACTGTTGTCCGCGTAGACGGTATACCAGGCATCCGGGTCGATATTACCGTCAAGTTGTGAGCCGACTTTCTGTTTTTTCTTGTGCGTATCGTAAGCCAGGGTTAACAGGTATTTGCCTTTTACACGGCCTTTGGCGAAAAAGGCGATGCGGCCACGTTTATAAAAGCGATCATCCTTATCCTGTTCCTTCAATGCCTCAAGGTTGCCACTCAGTGTACTGTAGCCCAGTGTGCCTTCTGCGATACCGACCATAATCCATTTTCGCAAGTGTGGTTTTAACCAGACGCTGATAATCTTTTCATTCCCTATACGGCTGTTTTGACTGTTTTCACTGGCTGAGCTAAGGCTACTTCTGCTGTTTGAGCGACTACGGTTTTTATCAAACAGTAAATGCAGTTTCAATTCACCTGACTGTGTGGTTGGATTAAGTTTGATATGTGCGATACCACCTTTGCCGATCAGATACTTGTAGCTTCCACCAATGGATTCATTAATGTTTAGCTTGTCTTTATTTTCAGCCAGTGTTTTTACCTGGTAGTTACTGTCACCCAGCTTAAAATAGCCGTGCGTATTGGCGCGCATCGGGAAGCCATCTTCATCAAAGACTTGCAGTGCAATCACTGGAATCGTTTTGCCATCGGCGATCAGGTAAGACTGGTCAGGCAGGAACCTGGCAGAGCCTGGTTTGCCCGAGAAGTGGATATTATGCGTTTTGCGGGCAAGTTCTTTACCGGCCTTGTTTTTGAGTATGACCAGTAAGGTGTTGTCTCTTTTCCTGGTATCAATGTCTACACCTAACCAACGCCTTACGATAACCGTGCGTGCCTTGTTGGTATCACTACCGTCATAATTGAGCGGATTGACCCTTTTGCCATTTAAAAACACTTCGACACGCTGTTTGGCAGGGCTTTTGACAATAATTTTTGTGGACGCAATATCAGGCACATAGTTATTGGCAGGCCAGAGTATTTCAAAGTCATCATTGGCTGTTTTTAAATAGTCACCACCAAAGCGTTTTAGCGGGTCAAACTGTGTTGTTTCAGTTTTTTTGCTGGTTGTTTTAGCCTGCCCAGTTGTTTTTGTGACATAAAAATCAACCTGCCATAATGAACCGGCAATCAAATCAACAAATTTTGATTGTGCATCACCTGCGTGGCGTGTGTTATTTTTACAAAGCAGTGGTTTATAGCCTGTTGGCAGGCTATCGCTATCCAGTTGCAGTACATGGGAACCCGGTTGCACACCTTCCATATGCCAGAAACCTTCCTCGTCAGACAGCACACTGCGGCCGGTTTCCATATAAATACGGATATTTTTAAGCACCTGGCGATCTTTTTTCTTATCGTTAACTGTAGGACAACCAATGTAAACACGACCGGTAAGAATATTTTTGTTGCGCATCAGGTCATCTTTAATGGTTACGCTGGCACGTGCAATATTCGATTTTACAGCGCCACTGATCAGTTGTGCCTGGTTGATTGCCTTGCCGGACTGTACACCTGCTGTAATTTTAGCAACATATTCCAGCGTCCAGTGACGGCCACGTGGCATGTTTTGTAATGTAAATGTTAGTGTCCGGCCATTGCTAGAAACGTGTCCGCTTTGCCCATTTTGTAAAGAAACGCCATTTAAACGGGTAGAACCGGGTATATAACGTAAACCCAGTGGTAAATTATCGACAATCTTAAGCTTGGGCAGGTTGAAGGAAGTGGTGTTATCAAAACTGAGTGTATAACGAACAAGCTCACCAATTGCGGCTACCTCTTTATCTGCACTTTTAGTCAACGCCAGGCGGGTTTCGGGAACCACCAGTGCAGCGCTTACACTGGCATCACTGCGGTCTTCTTTATCCTGATAGTCAACCGTAATTTTTGCACCTTGTTGTAAACTCAGCTTGCCGTCCTGGACATCAGAAGTGGCATGTGTGGTTTGGATGGCTCCACGGAAAATACCTGAATCCGGTGCGGTTTCAGTGAGTAGCAATACTTCCTTGTCATGGGTTCCGGGGACAGTGACCGTGATAATAATGGTTTCAACCTTGCTGGAATCAGTGTTTTGATCCAGGTCGCGTACCTGAATCACAACGGGTTCAGAGATAGTATAACGCTCAGCGTCAACCAGTGGTTGCGGTGTAGGCAATGTTGCAACTGCACCATTAAGCAGTGTGATTGAATCTATTTCCTGCCAGTGCCTGCCGCCAGTCTGGTTGTCATTATAGGCTGCAGGTGGAATGATTTGTTCATCGCCAGCTTCATCAATTCTCAAGAAGCTAATGGTCGAGGGTGTGCGTACCTTGACCGTTGCGCTTGCCAGATCTGACAATGCGTGATCACTACTTGCCTGTACCTGGTTGATTGCATCGCCGCTACTCGCCTGCTGCGTAACCTTTACGGTATATTGCAGTTTAAGTCGTTGTCCTTTTGGCAGTGAACCCAGTGATAGGTGCAAGGAGCGGCCATTAAGCTGAATATTGCTGTCTGAAATTGCCTGGCCATTGCGTTTTGCTGTACCTGGCTGGTAAATAAACCCTGTCGGTAATAGGTCATCAGCCACAAGGTTACTTAAGGCATGTTCTGTTGGGTTTTCTATGTTGACCGTGTAGTTAAGCAGGTCTTGTGCTTTTACGCGTTGTTTATCAGCGCTTTTGCTAATAATGATATTGTCATTGATCAGGTCAACACTGGATTGCGCGACCTGCGAATTTGCCGTTGTATCATCCGCAATTAACCGTGCCTTATTGACGAGTGTGTTTGTCTGAATATTGGCTGTTACCCGTACATCATAGCCAAGTACCCATTGGCTGCCCGCTGGCATATTTCCGAGTGGGAAAACCAGTCCATTACTTTGGTCTGGTGTGATTGGCTTATTGCTACCCGATAGCCTGGCGGAATTGTTTATGTAAGTCAGGCCAGGCGGTAAGGTGTCATTGAGCCGGACATGACTGATTTCCCGCGTGTTAGTGTTGTTGATTTGTAACGTATAGTGAAGCGTTTCACCTATCTTAACGGTTTGCTTATTCGCCTTTTTACTTAGTTGCAATGGTTGTGCCGGTGGTGCAGGTTTGATGGTAACGGTTGCCTGTGCCGTGTCTGATGTTAAATTATCCGTGCTTGCCGATGCCTGGTTAATGGCAGCGCCTAACGCGGTAAGGTTGCCCACCAGCACCTTATAATTGATGGTCCAGCTGCTACCTGCTGGAATCGTGCCAAGCGTGAAACGCAGTCTATTATCCGTCGGGGTATAATCAATTAAATGAGGCGGGATGCTTGTGTTGTTTAACGTAGCTGTGCCGCCCTGGTATGTTAACCCGGCGGGCAAAATATCCTGAACAACAAGGTTGTTCAGTACATCTGAATTTGGGTTATTGACGTTCAAGGTATAACTGATCAGCTCGCCAATTTTAGCTGAGTTTTTATTGGACTGTTTGGAAAGCGTTAGCTCATCCGGTGGTGTTACTTCGGTATCTTTGGCAAACTGTATGCTATCTGAAAGCTGCCTGGCCGTGCCGTTTATTGAAAAACTGGCGGTGGCTGTGTTGGTAATAATCGTTTCAGCCTGGACTGGGTTAAGCAGTCCCAGGCCAAAACTGATTATCAGGAATAGCCCCAGCTGGCATAATAAAGAAACAGGCACGCGGACACTTTGACGGCAGGCGCGGAGTCTAGCTGTCAAAGCTGTCAGGTATGTGTCTTTAAAAAAGATCATGTGCTTGTTTTTATTATTTAAGTCGCTGGAGGGTGATTCAGTTAATTAGTTAACTGTTGCTTCAATCACCAGTGTTGCGGTTTCACCTGGTGCAAGGTCAAATGCAGCAGAACTGACTGTTCCGCCCGACTCACTACAACTTGCAATACCATTACCGCTTACCGTACAACCTACGTAGGTCATATCGGCTGGAACGACGTCTGATACAACGATACCCGTTGCTGTCGCACCTGCGGTAGCCGCATTGGCAACGGTGATGGTGTATTCTACCGTGGCACCAGGAATACGCTTGGGTGCATCTTTACCCGCACCGTTAACATCTACGCCATTGATTTTCATCTTTGTGACGGCCGAGGTTTTCTTAACGCTAATATCCGCTGTATCAACCTGGTAAGTACCTGTTGCTGAATGTTTGGCATCGCGTACCGCATCAGAGCTACCGGCATCATCGGCAAATACCACATCTACGCCAGCGGTATCTGCTGTTGTGGTTTCAGTGACACCCGTTACCGAAGCCGTTAAATCAATAACCGATGTTTTACCATTGGCAACCGTACCTGTGTTAGGAACACCACCGTTGTTCGCAGTATTAACGCCTGTATTAGGAATAGAGCAGGTAACCGTTACGTTGGTTGGCGTATCGACGGCAAGTGCATTAATATTTGCCGGGGATGCTGAACAGCCCGTGGCATCAAAATCACCACCGGCAATTTCGGAGATGTTGAATGCAAAGTCCTCTACACTGTTACCTTCATTGGTCACCTGGAAGGTGAGAACGTTGCCTGATGAATTTGGCGTTACGCTGACGGTAGTCGCCGGGGTTACCGATAAATCAATCTTTTTATCCACCACAAAATCTGTTGGTACACCATTTCCAGTACCAGGCGTACTGTTACCAGCCTCGGAACTTTCTATGGGTGTCTGTGTGCTACCACCAACCGAATAGCTGATTGAAGCGGTATTGTTGATGGTAGTACCTGCTGTTGTGCCAGCAGCCCATGCTGAGCTTGATGCAGCTATAATAGCGACACTAAGCATTGTTTTAATGTGTTTTATTTTCATTTTTATTTCTCTCTTTCTTAGGTTAATTATTTATTATTTTTCTTATTGTTTTGACGTTTTGTTTATAAAAGGCGGACCCTAAACCCAACGGCTTTGCGTTGCTTGGGTGGCAAACTGCCACGGTATTGCCAGCGGATATGGGTATAGTCAGAAGGCTTTGCCAGATGTAAACGGCCATCTTTGCCTCGTACTTTTAATGCACCGGCAGGGGCAAAGTGCTTTCCACCATCAACAGAAAACAGAATCTGGGTGTTTTGTCCCTGTGCAGAATTTGGCAGGTAAACCGTATGCTTCGGGATAGGATTGACGATGTTGATATTGTCAGCCGGCTGGTTTCCAATATTCTGGAAAAAGGTGTTGTACTGGACGATTTCACCTGGAATCACTTTTTTCGCAGGGATGTAAGTCGCGACACGTTTACCGTTGTGGTTGACATAAATCATCTTTTGTACTTTAGAGGTGACTTGTAAATGCCCCTGGGGTACGGCTGATGCCATGACGGCAGGGCTTAATAGTCCTGCGCTAATAACGGCGCCAAGGGCTATGTTACGTACCATGTTTAATTTAATCATTTTTATTATCTCCGTTGTTAGTCAATGATTGTGTTGGTTAATAAATGGTTTAGTTAATAATAAAACTGAGCAAAAATTCATATTGGCTACCCGCCATTATGTTGCCCAGGTTCAGGGTTGCTGTATCAGGATGAGTAACCCCAAAGTCAGCTTTGTCAGCATCCTGGTTATCCGTTAACACGGCATTATCAAGATACATCGAATTCGGTTTATAGGTCATACCGGCAGGTGTCGGGTCGCTAATGACAACATTGTCAATATTGCCCGTGCCGGTGGTGTTTACGCTTATTTTATAGGTCACGACTGAACCACTAATGGCTTTGTTTCCACCATCCGGGTCACGCATTGAAACAATGCTTTTATTCATACTGAGTTCAGCGGTATTGGTAATCTGCTTGTAGTCAATCTTTACGGTAGCTGCGTTTGAGAGATTGCCAGCGTTATCCGATATGGTGTATTGCACATCAGCCGGGTCGCCACTAAAACTTGCCAGTGGCACGAATGTTATTTCACCCGAAACCGGGTTAATGCGCCATGTGCCTTCGTTAGCGACTGTTTTAGTTTTGCCATCAGCACTGATGCCAGAACCAACAAAAACCACACTGGTTTTATCCAGCGTATTGTTACCATCCGCATCGGAGTCATTCGCCAGAGGGTTTATGTTTACACTGTCTCCAATTGTGTTGTTGGTGCTTGAATCATCCAGTGCAACGGGTGGATGTCCATAACTAACGGTTAGTTTCGCCGGAGCAGAAAGGATGCCATCATTGTCTTTGATGGTATAAAAAATGCTACTTTGGAAACCACTCCAGTCATCTTTTGGTGTAAAGGTTACTTTTCCAGTATTATCTACAATCCAGGTTCCATCACTGGTCATGAGTGTTTTTTGGTCACCTGGCGTAGCTGGGTCAATATCAATACTTGTGATGTCAATGCTGCCATCATCTGTGTCGTTAGCCGTAATATTTGATAACACAGCAGGATTAGCCGCGCCAGGTATTTTTGGATTGAAAACCGTATCTGCCTGGGCAACGGGAGCCTCAGCACTGGTGCTGGCAATATAGGAACTTCTTGCTGTGTGCATCGCGTCTCGCGCTACATCATCGCTACCTGCGGCATCAACAAAAACGGTATCCAGCTCCATTTCATTATCAGCACCATTTGTTTCTATTACGGGGGTTCCATCACTATTTTTTTCTGCTGTTGCAAACAGGCTAACCAGGGAATTATTACCTGATTGCAAGGGAATGCCATTAAAAGTAGCTGGAATATCACATGAAACGGTTATGCTAATTTCCTGGTCAGCATTGAGTGATTGCGTGCTGGGTGTAGCCGTACAGTTTTTGGCATCAAAATTATCACCTGCCAAGGTACTGTCAGGAATCAAGCTAAATTCCTGTGTATCGTTGCCTTCATTTTTCAGTGTAAAGTTCAATTGTGCTGCGGTATCGCCAGGGTTTACATGGGTATTACTGCCGGGGGTGACAATAAGGTCAATTTTACGGTCTACCTTGAATATTGCTGCGGGGCTTTTGATACTGGTTTGGGAAACCCCACCCACGTTATAACTGACGAGAGCCGTGTTGGAAATATCAATACCGGCCGCGGTTCCTTGTGCATTAACCGCGCTGGAGAATAAAACCGACGTCGTTACAAACGTAGCAAATGCCACAAACAGCGAAGCATTTGCCGGGAAAGGTAATTTCCTGGGCTCGCAATGATTTACTTGTTGTAGTCCGTTTGTAGCGGGGTACTGTGTCATCTCGTTATTTTTATATTAGCTGCTAAATTTACGCATAAGGTAAAAACACTGGGTCATGAGTCCAGATAAATATTCCATGCGTACGTGTCCAAGTGTTGCCTAAAATGACTGAATGATGACTGAATAGTTTGTAATTCTCAGATAAACGGTTGATTTAATTTAAAATTGTCACATTGTGACACTGCGTTTGATGTGCAATTATGTTTACTTTTTAATTTCTTGTTTTTTATAAAGCACGTATTATTAAGAAGTATTGAACAAACCCTATAACTTATGATTAAAGATTTAGTCAAAATAACTGATTTACATTTTTCCAGGGGAACTCGCGAAATATTTTCCGGGGTGTCGCTGGATATCCCTGCTGAAAAAATCACTGCTATCATGGGGCCCAGTGGAACGGGCAAGACTACGCTGCTGCGTTTGATTGGTGGACAGCTAAAACCGGATAGCGGCAGTATTCAGGTTGAAAACAAGGAAATTCCTGCACTTAACCGTAAACAGTTGTACCTTGCCCGCAGGCGCATGGGAATGCTTTTTCAGTCCGGTGCCTTGTTAACCGATTTAAGTGTGTTTGAAAATATTGCATTCCCGATTCGTGAGCATTTTGATTTTAGCGAATCCATGATTCGCGACCTGGTGATCATGAAGCTAGAACTGGTTGGCCTTCGTGGTGCACGGAACTTGATGCCCTCAGCATTATCCGGTGGTATGGAAAGACGTGTTGCGCTGGCGCGTGCGATCGTACTTGACCCGGTATTAATGATGTATGATGAGCCGTTTACGGGGCTTGACCCAGTGACACTCGGAACAATTGTATCCTTGATTAAAAAGCTCAACCAGACCTTAAAAATGACCAGCATTGTGGTATCGCATGATATACATGAAACCTTTCAGATTGCTGATTATGTGTGTATTCTATCCGAGGGAAAAGTCGCTGCTGCCGGTACACCACAGGCATTAATGCAATCGGATTCTGAATTTGTCCACCAGTTTGTCAATGGCTTGCCTGATGGTCCCATGCCGTTTCATTTCCCTGATTCTGAATTTGGTAACGACTATATCAAAGACTTAATGGAAGGCAGGGCTTGATCCTATGTTTAGTGCTATCCTGAATTCCCTACAACGAACTGGTGCAAATGGGATACTGCTATTGCAAAGGACTGGTCGTGCCAGCCTCTTTTTAATGCAGGTTGTCCTGGGCATAAAAGATGTTTTTTTACGCCCATCATTACTCATTCGAGAGTTATATTCTGTCGGTGTGTTATCCTTTTTAATTATTGTTTTTTCCGCGATTTTTGTGGGTATGGTCTTAAGCCTGTTAGGTTATGTGACCTTGTCTGATTTTGGCGCTGAGGGTTCCCTGGGAGTGCTGGTGTCGCTTTCATTGATTCGTGAATTAGGCCCGGTGCTGAGTGCCTTGTTGTTTTCCGGCAGGGCAGGTTCAGCATTAACTGCTGAGATAGGTTTAATGAAAGCGACGGAACAACTTTCCAGTATGGAAATGATGGCGGTCGATCCGGTTCGCCGGATTGTGACACCCAGGTTTTTAGCAGGGTTGATCTCGTTGCCTTTACTGACGATGATCTTTATGGCATTGGGTATTTATTCAGGCTACCTGGTGGGTACAGCCTGGCTTGGCGTGGATGAAGGTTCATTCCTGTCACAAATGCAAAGCAAGGTTGAATTTCGCCATGATGTCGTGAACGGTATGATCAAAAGTATTGTTTTTGCTTTTGTCGTTACCTGGATTGCGGTGTTTCAGGGCTATGATGCGATACCCACATCTGAAGGTGTTAGCAGGGCGACGACGCGCTCTGTTGTTTATTCTGCATTAGCGGTATTAGCACTGGATTTCGTATTAACCGCGTTAATGTATACTGATCTATAAGGAAGGGATGAACAAACCCTTCCTCAAAAGGAGAATAATAAATGGGTTCCACACGAAAAACCGAAATACTAGTTGGTGTACTGATGTTGGTTGCATTGCTGGCATTTCTGGCATTGGCTTTTAAGATCAGCAATCTGGCTAGCTTCACGACACAGCAAGGTTTTAGCATATCTGCTGGTTTTGACAATATTGGCGGTTTACGCAAAAGGGCCAAGGTGACTGTTTCTGGTGTACGAATCGGACGTGTTAGCGATATTCAGTACGATAAAAAGACACTACGCGCCATTGTTACCATGCAACTGGATCCTAATGTGGATTACTTGTCCACGGATACGCAAGCCAGTATTTATACAGCAGGTTTATTAGGTGAGCAATACATCTCCCTTGAGCCTGGTGCTGAAGATGAAGTACTTAAAAATGGGGATACCATCAACATTACCCAGTCAGCCATTGTTCTGGAAGAAGTTATAGGAAAAGTACTGGTAAACCTGAGTACAAAATAGCGCGTTTTGCATCTTTTTTACGAACTTTCAAGTATTGATACGAACTAAATAAGAACAGAGACAATGTTATGGAGCAGGGAGCATTAAATGAAACAGCACTACAATCTCATAAAACCACACACTAATCATTTTGTGCAGCAACGCTGTAGAAATCGGGTTACATTCTGGTCATTTGTTTTTCTTAGCTTGTTTCTGATTGTCAGTTGGGTAGGTCTATCAACTAACGCCTGGGCAAAAAGCAACGATGTAAAAACGGCAGAGAACCGTGTCGTTACCATCAGTAACCGCATCCTGCACTTATTGGAACACAAAAAGGCTGTGTTAAAGAAGGATTCCGCGGCATTAAGCTCCCTGGTACAAAAAGAGATAATCCCTTTTATCGATTTTGATGCCATGGCAAAACTAACGCTTGGCAAACACTGGCGAAGTGCGACGCCACAACAGCGTATCCGTTTTACCAATGCCTATAAAAATATGTTGATACGAACCTATGCAAAGCGCATGCTTGACTACGCAGGTGCCAGGATGCAGGCAAAATATTCAGTGCAAAATAAACGGCCGGGTTATGTAACGGTGCATACGCTTGTTATACCCAAAAATGGCGCCCCCATTGCGGCCACTTACGAGGTACGGAATAAATCAGGACAATGGAAAGCGTACAATATAGAAATTGGTGGTATCAATATGATAACCAATTTTCGCACTAATTTTACCCGTGAAGTTAGCGCAAAAGGGCTGGATTCGTTAATTACCCGTCTCGAACGATCAGGTAAGTAGATTGTCTATTTCACGTGATTCTCCACAGGCCACAATAAGCCTCACCAGACACGAACTCATGCTACGTGGTAGTCTGGTCTACTCAACGGTATCTGGCCTGCTGGCAAAAAGTCGTTCTCTATTGAAAAAGGCAATGCCTGACTCAATCACTATTAATTTATCCGGGGTTGAGCAAATTGACAGCGCAGGTGTTGCGTTGCTAGTTGAATGGCAACGTTATTGCCGGCAACGACATAAAAAATGCCGGTTTACTGGCCTGAATGAGCAGGCTATTTCCTTGATTGAAACCTACAAATTAACCGATATATTACAGACCATCTGATTAGTTTGATAACAGTCCAGGAATTTTCTTGACCTGATTCATTTCAGTTACTATCCTTTGTTAGTTGGGAAAAATATCCCATATAGTTATTTTATGTATGAAATAATGCTTAGGATACTGCCCATGAAAGCATTGAAGATTGAAAAAAAACTGATTGATGATAATCAGGATTATATCCGTTCAATAGAACTTTCGGCCGGTCACATTGCCTGCGCAGAAGATAATTATTGCACTGATTTACTGGTTGTAAGAAAGGGTAGCCTGCGTGTCTATAAACGTGCCTTTGATGGACGCACCTTTACTTTATACCGTGTAAGTGGGGGTGAATGCTGTAGCCTGATGATCTCCTCTATCCTGAATAAAACACCATTTCCTGCCATTATTGAGGCTGAAGATGATGTTTCGGCCTACGTGATTTCTGCACAATTCGTTCGACAGTGTTTACGCAATGACAAGCATTGGCAGGATTATTTTTTCAACTTGTTAACCCAAAACATAACCCAGCTCACCAAACTCACTGATAACCTGGTTTTCAGTAATATGGATTCCCGTATCGCTAATATATTATGTTGCCTGATGGCTGACAAAGGCGTTATTTTTGCTACTCACCAGGCGATTGCCAATGAAGCAGGCACAAGCAGGGAGGTTGTTAGCCGATCTCTCAGGCTGCTTGAATCCAGGGGTTATATAAGGTTGTTGCGTGGCAAGATTGAAGTAAACCGTGTAGATGCCTTGAGAGACTTTTCTGCCCTGCATTAATCCTGATCACCAAAAAAAATCCCTAACTGTATCGGTTGGGTGATACAGCCAGGGATAAGGTGTCGTACATTACGTTAATAAATCTTTTACCTGAATCCGTGACTTTGTCACGGATTCAGGTTACATCATATTTAACCTACAACTTATTGTCATGACACATGACACAGGTCACTTGCTGGCCTTTACTCAGGTTGACCCTGAAGTTTTTCTGCTTGCCACCTGAACAAAGTGTACCTTTTTCACATTCTTCAATAATGAAGCTACGGTCAGCGGCAACTTTGGAAAGCACCGTGCCCATGCCATTGGTTCCATGACAAGAACGACATGAGTCTTTATTGCGTTCGGCCAGTTTCTCATGTCCACCATCAGCAAAGCTTGTGCCTCCGACGGGGTGCATACCATGTGGGCCTTCGAGCGTATTACCGAGTGTGCCAGGCGCATGGCAGGAATCACATTCAACGATTGCGCCAGTGTGTCCCTGTACCTGTTTGGCCGTCACATTATCATTCGCAAGCGGGTTGGCGTTGGGCCAGATCGCATGGGTACTACCATGACAGCCTTCACACATCACACCGTTATGACCTTTGCCGCTGTTGTCATCTGAGCCACTTAAACGGTACAGGCTCTGGTTTTCAGCAAAGCGGGAGTTACTGGCGACGATGGGAGTGGCTGTTGTATCACCTTTACGGTAAGCCTGAATCAAACGGATACCATCGGGTGCGACTATGCCTCCCGCAGGATGATTACGGTTGAGTGCATCACCCGTGTGACAAGATTGACACTTGGGTTCGGTTGCCCAGGGTATACGTTTGGTCGCACCGGCAAGTGATCCTGGTGAAGTTGCTGAATAATCATCACCTACCTGCTGCATACCACCATGACAATCCTGACAAACGACACCGCCGGAGAACATTGCACCGCGTAAACACTGTGTTTTATTGCCTGGGTGACACTGGTAACAGGTCTCTTCGAGGATACCTTGCTCAAACGCATTGATCGACATGGCTCCTGCGGTTCTGCGTGGGTCATCCGGTGACGGCATTGTTGGGAAGGCTGGTGCGCCGGATGTTGCCTTGAAGTTTGCATGGGTCGCATGCATCGCCCGTGACATACTGATATGACGGGTTTGCTGGCGGCCTTTTGCACCTCGTGCAGGCTCATCAATTGGGCCAACCTGTGCAAGGTCCAGTGCAGGCGTGTAATGACATTGCGCACACTGGACGGGCGTTTGATTGGCAATACAATTGGGATCTGCCGGATTATTGGCTGCATTACAGGGTGTTGGACTCGCATCAATACTACTGGTGTAATCCGCACCATGCTTGGCATCATGTAACCGCAAAATATTCATTTTTGCTGCATTACCCAGTTTCTCCGGGCCAGGTGCCATTGCGGCGGTTACCACATCAAAATTAACACTGGCAAAAGTGGTTGCGGCGCCATCACCATGATCATCGGGGTCAGCATGGCAGTTTTGGCAATCTGCCTCACTGGCAACTGGCAAGACAACATCTACAGAATCCAGGGTTTGACCGGTGTTTCTATCTGTAGCCGATACCTTCATGAGTGGATAAGGGTTGGAACGTCCCTGGTCATCTACCGGTGATAGTGGGATACCATCAGCTGCAAACCAGTTTGCATTCGAAATAACCTGGCCAAAAAAATGTACATCCCTGTCAAAGCGCAAAAAGTCTTGAGGGTTATTTGCGGTGTAAGGGTTAAGAATACCCGGCATTTTCTGTTGCTCGGCAACCAGTTGTGGAAGCGCTGCAACATCTGGAACTGGCAAGCCTACATCTTTCTGTAAAGGATCAAAATTAACACCAGCCGGATAGAACAGGCTATAGGTCAAGCCAGCTAATGTATTTGCCGAACCTGCTGGCTGGGTATCCCAAAAATTGGATTTAAAGACTCCATTCCTGTTTTGGGATGTTGTATTAATTGAATTAGCACCCGCTGGGTCATTCGGATTAGATGCTGCCATATAGCGCATCACAACACTTTGATTGTTTAGAATCCTGGGGTTAGATGCACCGCTACCTTTTTGAATCGCCTGGGCATGTACCACATTAAATGGCGGTAAAATGCTGAATATCTGGAAATCCTTGTCTGCACAATGCATGCCAAGGTCATTGGCGGCCAATACCCGAACCGTACCATTACCACTGGTTGGCGGTGGTGGAGGTGGATCAATAGGTGGGGGCGGTGGTGGTGGGTCTATGGGAGGAGGGGGTGGTGGCGGGTCTACATGGCCATTATCACAATCTGCAGGTGCATTCCTCACATCTTTCTCTGCAACTTTGCCGTCTGACTGTTCAGCACTTACCCGGCAGGGTACGACACCAGGGTGTTTGATTTTAAATTTCCACTTACTTTTTTCTGATCTTTTAGTGGCTAAGATAGTGCGGGAACTCGCATTTCTAAGTGTTATACTCAGTTTCTTTGTACCATAGCCTTTTACTTTAAGTCGTGATTTCTCAGCATCCCATTTGGCTTCCTTGATACTGAAACCTTTGCTGCCCTCATGGTCATCGTCTGCCAGAACATTGCTAAGTGGGCTTAATGCCAGGCCTAATAAAATGCATAATGATAACCCCCTCCCTGCTTTGTGATTTAAGACACTTTTTGGATGAATAGTGCCACCTTTTTTGTCAATATTCATAGGTGTTGCCCTCCTGTTTATTTAGCTCGCAGGCAGATTATGAAAAGTAGCTGGTGTGTTGTCTGTAACATTTGTTACAAATAGGGAATTAATTCCCAATTAATGAAAAAGGGATAATTGAAAGCAATATGGTCGATATTTATTACTATGCGCATAAAAAATACACGTTAGGTATTTACAAATTGACATTGTTAATTCATGGGAATACATTCCCACTATGAAAGATGTTTTATACCATGTGATTTATAAACTTTTACATCCTGTTGTGAAGATTTTGCTTCGTAAAGGGATTGCTTTTGGTGAATTCAGTCAAGTGGTCAAACGGGTTTACACAGATGTTGCAGAGCAGGTGTTAATTGAATCTGAAGGCAAAGCGACAAGTGCCCGCATTTCAATTATGACGGGATTGACTCGCAAAGATGTAGGCATGCTACGAAAAACAACGAATGAGCCTGACGTTGTCAATCATGTTTCACAAAAATATAACCGTTCTGTACGGGTTATTAGTGGCTGGCTTGAAGATAAGGAATTTTGTTCTGACGAGGGTTATCCGCGAACACTTGAGATCCATGGAGAATCAGGTAGTTTTGAATCACTGGTAACGCAGTACAGTGGTGATATGCCAGTTCGGGCCATGCTTGATGAATTAGAACGAGTCGGTGTCCTTGAAAAAATTGGTGATCAACACGTTAGTCTATTACGCCATGCTTACATCCCCGAAGGTGATGAAGACGACAAACTACTTATTTTAGGCGAGGATGTCCCTTTGCTGGTAGAAACCATTGATCATAATTTAGTTTCAAATAACCATGAATCTTTCTTTCAACGTAAGGTCTGTTATGACAACCTTCCTGAAGAATGCCTGGATGATTTTAAAAAAATGGTTAATAAAGAAGGGCAGCACTTACTTGAAAGGTTCAATGAGAGGCTATGTCTGCATGACCGTGATAGAACCTCTAATGAGGGTGGCACCGGGCGAGTAAAAGCGGGTGTTGGAATTTATTATTTTCAGCAGGATGATCCAGGTTCAGACAAAGAGACTTCAGAACCATACCTTGACAATGAAAAGTAAAGGCAATTCATGATACAGAATTTAAAATTATTAGCTGGCAGTTGTGCGCTTTTATTCTTGCTAAGTGCTTGTGGCGGCGGCGGTGCCTCTGACGGTGGCATTGGCGGGACTGGCATCACCCAGGGTCGTATTACCAAGTTTGGCAGTATCACGGTTAATGGTGTTAAATTTGATGTCAGTACCGCAACTTTCAGCCGGGATGGATTGACAAGTAATGGGCAACATGAGTTTAGCCTGGGTGAAATCGTGACAATAACCGGGAGAATCAATAGCAATGGCACTACTGGTATCGCCAACAAAGTTAATTTTATTGATAATGTGGAAGGGCCTGTTTCTAAACCTGTTGCTCCATCCAGCCTAGAAGTATTAGGTCAAAATGTGCTTGTGAACCGTACAACCCAATTCCATGGTTTTACTTCACTTACCGACATTAAACAGGGTGATGTGCTTGAAGTATCAGGTTTTGTTGATGGAAACAATGCCATTCAGGCGAGTAGTTTAAAACTGAAGAACCAAACAACCGAATTTGAAACCAAAGGTTTAGTCAGTAATATTAATGCGACAGAGCAAACTTTCCAGATCAATAATCTGCAGATTGATTATTCAATGGCTGTTTTTAAACACCTTAATGCCAGCCAGTTGGCAGCCGGCTTATTTATAGAAGTCGTTGGTGTACGTTTTGAGAATAGTGTTTTGATAGCGGACAAAGTTGAGCTTGAAGAAGAAATAAAGGCCAATCAAGGTACACAATTTGCGCTAGAAGGTGTGATAAACCGTTTTGTTTCGACTTCAAATTTTGATATTAATGGCCGAACTGTATCCGTTAATTCACAGACTGTTTTTGAAAATGGGACTGTTGCAGCGTTAACGTTAAATGCAACTGTGGAGGTAGAAGGAGTCATTAATGCACAAGGAGTCCTAATTGCCACTGAAGTTAAATTCGAAGAGATTTCACGTAGTAGTAACCCTCAAGGCTTTGTGGGTGAATCAGGTTCTGGAAACAACCCGGATTCAAGAAGTTCCTCAAATTCCGGGAATGAGTCAAACTCAGGAAATGATTCCGATTCAGGGAATGACTCAGATTCAGGGAATGACTCCGATTCAGGAAATGACTCAGATTCAGGGAATGACTCCGATTCAGGAAATGACTCAGATTCAGGAAATGACTCAGATTCAGGAAATGACTCCGATTCAGGGAATGACTCTGATTCAGGGAATGACTCCGATTCAGGAA
>CAZPEE010000008.1:19893-22259 GCA_964585525.1 uncultured Cocleimonas sp. | reverse complement strand
ACCATGTGCCATTCGTTTAATTGCGTCTTTTATTTTTTGAATATTTGCAGCGTCAGAAGTATCTCCCCCTTCTGCATCACGGTCATTCCATTCTTCAGCAGTGAAATCGATAATATCTACTGTATGGTCATTATGCTCCCACCAAACCGAAACACTTCCATCATCATTTTCAAAAATAATTGCAACACCATCATTATCATCGCCATCACCCATAAGGACTTCACCGATTTTGTGCGGTTCTGCATTCACGGCTGTTGAAAAATTTATTAAAGATAATCCCAGAATTAGAGTCACAATTAACATTCTTACATTCATTGCCTTGCCCCATCAAAAAGTACTTGTGACCCATTGTATTTTTATTTTGGTGGTTTTTATGGGATTAAAGTCAAGGTTATCCAATAAAGAGTATAAAGTCATATAGAAATATAGCATTTTTACACGCTCTCAATAAATCACCAATAGCAATAAGCACCGCTCTAACCATAAAAAAGAGGAGATCAAATCTCCTCTTTTTTATGGTTGAAACCTATTGTATGGGTTAACTATTCTGCTTTTTCGGGGTCACTTGTTTTTTCTTTTTCTACAGCAGAACCGGTACTTTCAACCTTTTCAAGGGTAGCCGTCTTCATGACCTTTGCTGTTGCCTGCGGCGGAATCTTACCTCCCAGGTCAGGTGCATTGGCATGCATCCAGCCAACCGCACTGTCGAAGTCATGTTTGATTGCCTTGCCGTTAAAGGTTTTATTCTCAGCGATAATAGGCACGCCATACTCATTAGACTCATGACAAGCCGCACATTTTAACGGCCCACGGCTTCCATCAGGATTATACTGTGGTGGCTGGTTATAGGTTGTCGTATCCACGCCAGGTGCAACAGGGTATAAACCGTGAATTGATTGGTGACAGGATTGGCACGATAAGCCTGCATGACCTTTTGAGTAACGCATTTGTGCATATTTTCCCGGTTGTGTGATTGGGAAAGCGACACCACCCTGACCTTCTACATAAGGCGCCGCATGACAATCGGCGCAATGTGGCACACCCGGTGACAACCAATAATCACGACCGTTTGATGCAGCATCGTAAGGAGCGGCAACTGCTCCATCTGCACCCTCTGGCAAGGTTAATGAGGCTATGTCGGCTTTTGGATTGGTGGATAAAATAACCACATTGGGATCACCATCCTCATCCTTTTTAATTAAAGGCTTGCCATCTTTTGTGGCGATCACCGCAATATTGGCAATAATCCGGCTTCTGTCCCAGTTGCGCAATATATCTTTCATATCCGCAAGTTTGGGTATAAAGGTTGAAGGCCTGGTTTTTGGATCCATCCAGTGTTCCGTTAAATCTTTAACGCTTAAGTTCAAGGCCTTGGCAATTTCTTCCAGCGACTTATCACGCAAGGTGTCACCTTTTTGCCAGAATGCCTGGGTGATATTATCTTTTGAATAAAGAATACGGCTAAATTCATTATGACAGTTTGTGCACCACAGGCCTTTGCCTTTACCCCCGTTACCTATTTGTGACACATTCGTTTGTAACCACTGGCCAATAGCATTTAAGTGTTCGGGCGTTTCCGCGCCGTCTTTATCTTTATTGGGATTGGAATGAACATCGCGCCCGACATAACAACCACCGGCAGAATCCCGGTTATCAGCCAGCGAATAGGTATTTTTACCATCCGGTGTTATGGGATAACCTTTCATATCATGATCCATGCGATGTGCAGGGTGGCAGCCCTGGCAAGCTCCCGTCCGGCCTTGAGAGTCAGACAGCGCCCTAACCTGTAAATGACCACGGTGCATCGCCTGGCTCAAAGGCTCCAGCTTGGTATCATTTTTCATCCGTTTATCCATGACGGCTTCGGCTGTGCCTCTTGATTTAAGCGCACCGATAACATTATCCGCATGACATTTTTGACAGAGTACCGGGTCGCGGCCCAGGCGGTTTGTTTTTGAACTACTTTCACTGTCGTAATCATCCAGGAAGGTTGTGCCAAATTTTCCATCGTGTAATTCCAGCACCGATACCGATGTTGCTTTTAGGTTTGCAATCCAGTCACTCGCACCCAATCCTTTCCAGAAGGCTTTTTCGGCTTTATAAAGGGTGTGTTTTTTGCCATTGGCATTCTCGTTAGAATGACAGTTGGCACAGTTAGGTACATCAATCGGGTTGGTTCCGGTAAAACTGATCGGCTTGCCCGAGTGGCTATCCAGAACCGGCTTGCCTGAATCCGCATCAACCAGGTCTACCTTTGCCATCTGGAATGGTGAAATATCCGATTCAACCAGTTCCAGCGGATCCTTTTTAACCTGGTCATCAAAAAATGGGGTTAGCGGTAAACCGAGTGCTTCCCAGATACCTGG
>CAZPEE010000008.1:12902-19793 GCA_964585525.1 uncultured Cocleimonas sp. | reverse complement strand
GATCGAAAATAGAACCGGGAATTCTGATTCTTCGCCATACCTCTCCTCCAAGATAGATACTTTAATTTGCTAATATATAATGTTGGCAAATTCGCATTTAGATAGCGTAAACAACACTTTTCAGAAGTATCTCAATGCGTACTCACGTGAGTCCTTAACATATGTAAAAAACGCCTATTATGTTTAGGAAATATTTAAGCAGTTTCCACCCATAAAAGCAGCGTCATATCTTTAATCGTAAAGAATTCAAAACCACCACAAAGGAACTGAACGACATGCCGATAGCTGCCATCCAGGGCGTTATCCAGCCCATTGCTGCAGCCGGGACTGCGATAACGTTATATAACACCGCCCATGCCAGGTTCTGTACAATAATCCGGCGCGTTTTTTTCATCAGGCCAATAGCATTTGCCAATTCACTAAAATCCGTTTTTAAACTGACAAAATCACTGTGGCTTTGTGCCAGGTCGGTCGCATCACCAAATGACAGCGAAACATCTGCGGCCGCCAGTGTCGGCGCATCATTAATACCATCGCCCAGCATGAGCACGTGATGCCCGCTTTGCTGCCGGTCCTTTATCCATTTCAATTTATCATCGGGCGACAAACCACCCAATGCGTCCGATATGCCCAGTTGTTGTGCAACAGACTGGACACTTTGCTGATGGTCTCCACTTAATATCACGAATTCCTGGGTTGTGGATAACGCCGTTAAAAACTCACCAACCCCATACCGCAGGCAATCAGCCAGACAAAATAAGGCCTGAATACCGTGAGCGTTACTTAAATATAGAACACTTAGGCCGTCTTGCCTCAATTTATTAATTTTTTCTGGTAATGACTGTTTCGATTTTTGCTGATCAACACCAACCAAATCACCGCCTGCAAAGCGATAACTACCCAACTTCCATGTCTCACCATCAATCAACGCCTCAATTCCCTGCCCCGGATGGTTGGTATGCTGCTCCAGATTAAGCAATTCCAAATCTGCTGCTGCCTTAAGAATAGCCCTGGAAAAAGGATGTTCCGAGCCTTTTTCGATACTCGCGGCAATCTGCAAATAATCATTTTCAGACTTCTCTCCAACAACAATGATGCTTTCCAGTTGCGGCTTACCGGTAGTCAACGTCCCTGTTTTATCAAACACAACCGTATCCACATGGCTGATTTGTTCTATCGCAGACAACCTAAGCGCCAACACATGCAATTTTGACAAGCCCGCTGCACACAAGGACAAAGCCACGGGTGATGCCAGCGCCAGCGCACAAGGACAGGTGACAATCAGCACCGCAATCATATTACCCAGTGCCTTTGCAGGATCAGCCCATAACCAGTAAAGCAGTGTTGACAGCGCAATCAACAAGATGACCAGTACAAACCTGCCCGCAACACGTTCTGCCAGGTCAACATAATAGGGACGGCTAGAGACACTTTGTTTAGTCAGCTGCTGTATTTTTCCCAGGGTTGAGGCTGCGTTACTACTCAATACGCCTATCTTGATGGGTTGTTCAATATTAACCGAACCACCTAAAACGGTTTCCCCCTGCAAATGTGTTACGGGCAAGGCCTCACCACTTAACAGGGATTCATCAAAGCTGCTCTGATGGCTACACAAGATTGCATCCACAGGAACGGTTTCGCCGGGTAAAACCTGTAGTTTATCGCCCTCGGCTAATTCAAACACACTCACTTCATGGGTCTCGTTGCCAATGAATTTACGCGCCGTTAGCGGAATAATTTTGGCATGTCGATCCAACAGTGCAGTTGCGCTAATACGTGCGCGTAATTCCATGTAACGGGCGATCAGCATCAACAACACAAACATCGCAATGGACTCAAAATAAACTTCACCCTGCCCGCTAATGGTTGACACCATACTGCCTAGCCAGGCGACCGATAAACCCAGTGCAACCGGTACATCCATACCGAGTGTTTTATTTTTTAGGTCACGCCAGGCATTACGGAAAAAAAGCTGGCCCGGATAGGCGAGAATAAAACCCGTGACAACCAGGCTGGTCCAGCGCGAAATTTTAATCCATAAAGGGTATTCGCCCGTGGCGAGTTGATCACCAAAGAAATAACTGCCAATCGCTGTTTGCATCACCATCATCCCCAGAATCACGGCAAAAATAATGCGTTTCAGGCTACGCTGCTGCTGCTCTTTATTGAGTGCTTCACGATGCTGTGGATCAAAAGGATGGGCGATATAACCAATATGACTAATGGCGCTGAGAATCTCACTCAGCTGTATTTTATCCGGGTTCCAGCGCACTTTAGCCTGCTGCCCGGTATAGTCCATATCCACATCCAGCACACCGTCAAGCTGGCGCAGGGTACGCTCATTTAACCATAAACAGGCCGCACAGCGAATTTCTTCAAGGATCAGCCAGGCTTCTTTCCAGTTTTGCTGGTTCTTTTTATCATGGCCAGTTCGCACGAAATCACGTTGAATTTCATCTTTGTCATACAGTTTTAATTGGCTAAGTAAAGCAGGCAGGTCTTGCGTATTGGCGGTTTTATTTTTATTTTCGCGGTATTGGTAAAAATCTGCATGACCCGAATCAACAATAGCCTCGCACACCGCCTTGCAACCATGACAACAAAAGTATTGCTGTTTGTTTAATACCTTTAGCGAAGGTGGTGTATTTTCAACAATGGGCAAGCCACAGTGAAAACAGTGTGATTCAGGCATGGATAAGCAGCTTGATGAAAAGCCCCAGTATACTGATTAACCGGCAATTAAACAGGTCGTCCTGACCTGTTTAACCCGGATGTTTCGTAAAGGAGATGGATTTATGACTTATTCTTCTTCAGGTATGCCAATAAAGCCGTAATAGTTTGCCAATTCGTCTATTTCCTTATCAGTCAAGGCACTGGCAATAATCCGCATACGATTATAAATATCATTGGCACGGGTGCCTGATTTGAAAGTTTGCATAATGGTGACAAAATAGCTGGGGTTCTGACCCGCCAAAGCAGGTACATCAACAATAGAGCCCTGCCCTTTATCACCATGACAGGCAGCACAAGGTGGAATCAAACGATCACCATCACCCAGAGTTGCAAGCTTGATGGCTTCTGCCGTAGGCTCATCACCCTTGGTCGTTGGCAAAGCCTGTTGCGAATAATAAACAGACACATTGGCGATGTCTTCTTTGCTCATCGCATTTGCGAAGTTCTGCATAATACCATGACCACGGGTGCTATCTTTATAATCCATCATCTGTTTATAGGTTGCTTCTGCCCGTTGGCCTGCCAGATAAGGGAAGTTCTCTTCCAGCTCGGCTTCGCCATCTTTACCATGGCAACCATTGCATACTTTAGCACCTTCCTTGCCTTTTTCCAGGTCAGCATTGGCAATTAATGCACGGGTTTCTGAATTCCATACAACGTTTGATGAGGCAGCAGAAAAAGCATTGCTACTGACTAGCATGGTTAACGTGAGCATGCCCAAATGAGTGATTGTTTTAATTCTGTTCATCATTATATGCTCCATGGGAATGTACCGTGTGTTTCCATGAGGAAGAACTGTAGTATCGGATATCCGTAGCTGGCAACCATATACACTGCAATGACCGCTGTCCAGAAACCAAAACCATTAAGTAAGGCTGGCATTTTAAGTGAAGGATGAAGTGCCTGTGCATATTCCATGACCGGCTTTTCAGAACTCTTTCGCTTAAAATGGCTAAACAGCAAATTAATAATCAATAAAAGCGCGGAAATAAACAAAATGACACCGCCGCTAAACATCAAAATCAGATATGGCTCCCAGGGGGCGGTAAATTCAGCACTGTATGGTGGAACACCAATACGGCGCGGCTGGCCAATCAAGCCCAAAATATGCCAGGGTAGCGTTAATACCAGCATGCCAATAAACCATAACCAGAGTTGTAGCAACGCCATTTTCCTTGAAAATAGCGGTTTACCTGTCAGGCTAGGCCAAATGTAATAGGCTATTGCAAAGTACATAATCACGGTTGTTCCCGCAAAAATCAGATGAAAGTGGCCTGTTATCCATTGCGTATTATGGACAGCGACATCCAAAGAATAACTGGCATTAACCAGGCCTCCCCAACCGCCAATGGTTAACATCAACAAGGATAAACCACCCGCCAGTACCATCGGGTTTGACCAGTTGAGTGCTTTAATCCAACCAAACAAGCCCTTACCACCGCGTAGCCGTCCTGCCACTTCCATCGAAGCTATCACGGTAAAGCCGGTTATGAGTGTTGGGACTGCCACCATAAAGGTGCCGATCATATGGACAAACTTCCAGCCTGCTGACTGCATTGGATCAACATAAAGGTGATGCATGCCAATCGGCACACTAAATATGAGCAACATCAAAATTGAAATACGCGAAAACTCATCACTGAATAATTTACCACCTGCTGCTTTGGGAACCAGTGTATAAAACGCAATATAGGCCGGGATTAACCAAAAGTAGACAATAGCATGTAAGGTCCATGAAAAGAGTGTCCTGGCAAGACCTACATCAACCGTTTCAATCCAGCCAAGCGACCAGGGAATCAACTGGAAAATCACTTCAGATGCCACTCCCAGGCTAGTGATAAACCAAAGGATTGCATTGGCGGTCATACCATACATAGCCAGTGGTACAGGTGCCCCCGGATTCTGTTTCTTCCAGGCATTCATGGTCATTACCATTTGCAGGCACCAAACCCAGGAACCAACAACCAGCAAAGTTGCACCGATATAAAATAATGGATGCGCCTTGAGTGGCGGGTAAAAGGTATACATGATGGAAGCTTTACCGGTAAACAGCATAATCGCTGCCATTGCCGTACCACTTAGGCTAATGAAAAAACCTAACCAACCAAGCCCTTTACCACCCCACAAGGGTATTTTTAAGGAGCTGCTGGCGACCCAATAACCAAAACCCATGATAAAGAAGGTGGTCAGTACAAACCCCATAATCACGCCATGACTTGAAACTGACCTGAAATAGAGCTCAATAATTTCAATTTTAGGGAATAAACCACTCCGCTCAGCCACCTGGTAAAGCCCCATCAAGGCCGCCAGGGCAAAAGTAATAAAGGCTATCCAGATATTAGCCAGTGGTAATCTGCTTGCACTTGCGTCCATTATTGAGCCCCTCCCTGTGGTGCTGGTAATTTAAATTGATCTTTGGGCACAACAATCAAGCGCGACCACATATAATCATGCCCCAGGCCACAGTATTCATTACAAAACATGGGAAATTTACCAACGTGTGGAAAGGTCGTGGTTAACTCAGAGATATAGCCAGGAACCACCATGGTATTCATATTAGTGCCAGCCGTGTGAACGCCATGCAGCACATCGGCACTGGCAATCCGAAAGGTTATCGGTGTATCACTTGGCACCTTCATATTCTGTGGGTAAAAACCGTAACGTGCAGCAACCATGGTAACCACAACAGAACCATCTTGCTTCACCTTCAAACCTAGATTGTCTTCGCCAAATTCTTCAGTTAAATGCAAGGCATTTGAATCAATCGTCTCAACATTACTCGGAGGACGGATATTATAATTAATGGCATAGGCCGCTAGTATCCCCATCATGGCAAAAGCCATTAGAAAGGATAAAATAACCCATTTCTTTTCAGTACCATCTACATGCATAACAAAACTCCTTATTTGTACGACGAGGTTGGTACGGGTTTAATGGACTGGACCATGCGGTAAAAAAAAGCCATAAAACATGTAAAGCCAACCCAAAACCATCAAAACAAAATAAACCAGTAATATCGCCCAGGTTCCTTTGGGGGCTTCAGCAATTGCTTTTTCTTGTTCTTCCGGGGTTAACTCAATCATGACTATCTCCTCACTAAACGGGTTGCAGTGAATGCCGGGTTAGCTGGTTCTGCTACGGGTATTGATTATTTCCTTGCTCATTACTATAGAAGTAATAATGACAAATTACCTGAAATTAAACGAAATTCTGGTAATTCATATTTACCCCGTTTTATACTGGCTATTTGATAACAATCAAAAAGTGGCGCACTATCAGAACACATGCAGCATAACTAGACCATCCTTATCACGCTTTTACATTTTATACATTGCAAATAACGAGGCTCCTTAACAAATGTTAAATCACATTTTTTAAAGCCTTTTATTGCAAAAAATAACTGTTATTTTATTCAAAAAACTATGAGCCTACTACCTAAACATCCTGTTGATGAAACAATCAGCTGCAAGGACTGCGCATCCCGCCGGCATGCCTGGTTTAAACAGTGTAGCGCCAAGGATTTACAGCATTACCAGGTTTTCCGCACATCACAAACCACCCTGGCTAACGGTGAATACCTTTTCATGGAAGGTGATACGCCGACTTCGGCGTATACCTTGCAGGACGGCTGGGCAATCTGTTTTAAAACATTGTCGAATGGCCAAAGGCAAGTCCTGTCTGTAGCCTTTGCCGGAGATTACCTCGGCTACAGGACAAACATGAACGAACCCATAGATTATTCTGTGATGGCCGTTAAAGATTGCCGTGTTTGTTCTTTTTCAGAAAAAAATATCCACCAATTATTATCAAAAAACCCGGAACTCATCCAAAGCCTGTTTGGCATCCAGGAGACACAGGCCAATGCCTGCAGGACGCGCTTAACCTACGTTGGACAAGCCCCCGCCAAATTAAAACTGGCTTATTTCCTGGTAAACATATTGGATAAACTCAAAGACAGGGGAATTGATATACAGCAAAGTATCGAATTCCCCCTCACCCACGAAGATGTTGCCGACGCAATTGGCATCACTTCGGTACACATGTGCAGGATAGCCGTTGAATTAAGGCGAACCAATATTGTTGATTGCCGGCATAACCACATCCGGGTCATGGATTTTGATGCACTCAATAAACTGGCGACCTCTGTTTTTTAACATT
>CAZPEE010000008.1:1319-12802 GCA_964585525.1 uncultured Cocleimonas sp. | reverse complement strand
CGGGTCATGGATTTTGATGCACTCAATAAACTGGCGACCTCTGTTTTTTAACATTGCCGGGTTCGGGTTCTGATTCAAGTAAAACAGAATACCGCTTTTTAACATTTATTAAGTCTAATTCTGATTTCGGCTTCTATACTCACCTATCCCATGCAAAACGTTATATTTTTATGATGAAGAAACCTGTTCTATCCACCAGTTTGTCACTTTTTATATTATTCTCCAGCAACGCATTTGCGACCAATATCCAGGCAAATAAAAACGGCACTGGACAAGTTCTGGTTAGCATCGACAACACCCAGATTACCCGTGGACAATTAAAAAAAGCACTGACCAGCTCACCCTTTTATACCCAGTTTAATACACTTGGGGAAAACGTTCAGGCATCCATCCGGGGCGATTTATTAAAACGGCTGGTTGCCTCCCGGTTACTCGCTGTTGAAGCACAACGTTTAAAGCTTGATCAAACAGCAGCGTTTAAATCAGAGATCACAAACTATGCAAACGGGCTACTGTATCGGCAATACACCAGCGCCTTAAAGCACAACATTACACTCAGCGAACCAGAAATACGCGACTTAAGAAAACAATTCAAAGACAACAGGGATGCTTTTACAGCAGCAAAATCTGCGCTAAAAGCATCAAAATATAAAGCATTACTCAAACTGACCTTATTAAAACTGCGTGAAAGTTTGCATATCAAACTGTACGAAGACAGGATCAACCCACAAATCACCCCGGATACAGTATTAATGGAAGGTGACAAAGGGTTAAAAATCATCTATTCAGACCTGGTTGATGCCAGCCAATACCCACAATTGCCCGATAAAACAGCCATACAGGAAAAACTGTACCAGCAAACCGAATACCTGTTAATACTGAACGCAGCAAAGACCGAAAAGCTGGCAGTCCAGCCCCAGCTTGAACGATACAAACAACAACTGTTACCCGCAACACTTGGCAAATTGAAAGCGCAGGAATGGCTAGGGGACAAACAAAACAGTCAAAAGCTTTTAAGGGATTACTATGACAAGCATCCTAAATTCAGTATGGTTGGCGATCAATGGCATATTGGCCAGATCGTTTTAAAAACACGTGAGCAAGCTGAAGAAGTGCAACGTTTGATAAAATCTGGCAAAAGCAGCCTATTCCAGCTTGCAGGAAAAATGAGTATCGACCCTTACGGAAAAGCACATAACGGGGACATGGGCTGGATTGCACAAGGCTCCGGCCAGCCACGCATTGAACAAGCCCTAAAAGACCTAAAAGACAACGAACTGAGTGATATTATTGAAACCAGCCAGGGTTTTCATTTGATTACCATACTAAAAAGAAAGGCAGGTAAAAAACTTAATTTTGAATCTATCCAGGACAAAATCCGCCAGCGGCTTATCTCTGAAAAAATGAAAAATTACCTGCAACAATTACAACAAAAACACAAGATTACCTGGCATGTACTAGAGAAAGACCCGAAAAAAGCTAAAGAACTGGTGAAAACCAAATCAGTTTTAGATTGAGCGCGAGAACACTGACTACATTGTTTGGTAGAAATTTGGTAGAACACTAACCCTGCAACAAAGGCAATACGAACTCGGCAAAATCCTCATCCTCCAGACCACCACGATGGATATATTTGATCGTACCATCTTTATCTATCACTATGGTGTAAGGCACTATGCGCTGGTCATTGCCAAATTTTTCGAGCAAAGCACCGCCTTCAGCCTGGTCAATTACCATGGTTGGGTAATTCATCTCCAGTGAGCGTTCGACATTCTTTAGTTTTGTTGCTTCATCCAGGCCAATCCCGACAATTTGCAAACCCTTATCTGCAAACTGTTTTTGGTAACGGACAAATCGCGGAATTTCAAACTGGCAGGGCGCGCACCAACTGGCCCAGAAATTGAGCATGATCACCTTGCCTTTCCAGTCACTCAAGGTACGTTCTTTCCCGCCCGTATCCTTCAATGTGAAGGGTTTCATATCCCAGACATTGTTGGTTTTCTCTGGCAATCTTAGCGTGGCTGTTTTAGGCGGTTTTTGCGCTTCACCAGACTCTTTTTGTTTCACCTCATGAGAAGCCGAATCACTTACCTGACTGGGTTTTGGTTCAACTGCCGCAACAGGTTTACTGGCACCATTGGTATAAAAATAAGCAGCAACAATTAACAAACAGCTTATACCAACAATCAACGATACCGCCAGGACTGCCGAGCTACCCCCGGACTTAGATTTAAACTGGCTCACTTATTACTGGCTTCCTTGATTGCATTTATGGGCTTTGCTGGTATTGTCGGTGCAGATTTTAATAATTTCCAATCCACCTTATATTTTTCTTGCAGGTTTTCCAGGTAAGTATGCATTTTTTCATTGATAAATAACTGGCGAACCTTGTCTTTCATCGCAACATAACGCCGCACTCCACCGGGTCGGCGATCAAGAATCGTGGCAATAATATAACCTTTTTTGGTTTTGATAATGCCGCTGATTTTACCATCATCCAGATCCTTGATAGCATTTTCAATCACCGGATTACCCGAATGTTCTTTTACCCAGCCCATATCGCCAAGGTGCTTTTTACCGTAGGGGTCAATACTTAACTCACCAGCCAGTTTAAACAGGCTTTCACCATTCTTGATACGTGCTAACGCATTAACCGCATCTTCTTCTGTTTTCAACACCAGCATACCCAGATGCCAGCGTTGCGGAATAATGGCAATTTCAGGATGTGCCTTGTAATAGGCTTTCAGGTCATCCTCATTTTTGGTCCATTCTTTTTGTAAATTTTCAACAAACAAAGCGGGCAAACGCTCCTTCTTAAAACCGGCCACTTTTTGACTGACATCGACACCTTCGTCCTCAGCCGCCCTGGCAACTACGAGTAATTCAGCCAGTTCATAAATTTTTTCCAGTAACTGGTCTTTGTTTTTAATATCGTCTTTTTTACTCACATCATAAACATCGGCAAGAGTAATTTTGATACCCTTTCCTGCATCACCTTCAAGCAAAACCGTTTCAGGTGCGGCATCCAGGGAAACCCTGTCCTTATGCAATACCACATGATATTTATCGCGTAGATTCTTTATGGTCAGCTTATAAAGCCCTTTGTATTGTGCATTTCGATAACTGGCCTGTGCAGCGCTCAACGCATCCCGGTTTCCTGCAAAATCTTTTTTATATTGAGCCATTTTTTCTGCTGGTATCTTGATCCGGTTACGCAGGCTGTTCATATAGTAGCGATAAAGCAAGCCCTTTTTAAAATTATCCAGCTCCTTTTTAAAGCCTGGGTCATTTTCCAGATGACTTGATTCCGCTTCCAGGCTAAACATCCGGGACGTTACCAAGCGTTTCAAAATATTACCACGCAAAGATCCCTGCTCCTGCTCACTCATGGCATTGAATTGCGTATAAAAAGGTGAGCTTCGAAGCGCCTCTTCCAGGTCTTTATCAGTGACCGTCAAGGTGTCTATGCTAACCAGGACTTGTTGTTTATGCGGTGCGGGTGAGGAACCAAATGCTGAAGTAGGTGTTGTTGAAAAAGACATTGCTAGCGCAAACACAAGAGGGGTTAGTTTTTTGCTTACGATACTGTAAGTTAATTCATTTTGTGGCATATTTATTCGTATTCCATAGGAAAAATTGGGGAGAAAATGCTTATAAAAACAGCCGAAGCTATGGGGGAACGCATGTTTTTATAAATATTTTCTAAAGATAAAGAGGGGGAGCACACGCTCCCCCTGCTTTAACGTCAGATAACAAACCCGGATATTTCATGAAGGCGGTTATGAATTGAAAATAATCCAATATTGTCAGACATTTGAGAAGAAAAATGAAGAATTTTCAAAATCATAGTTTGTACCTGAATGGTTTTCTGAAAAAATCAGCTTCACAGCTTGCACAAAATCGTTCAAGCCATAGCCTGCTATGACTTTCACGATATTTGCACAATCTGTTTTGCCGAATTTTTCCAGAAAATCCATTCCCTTCATGAAACATCCGGGCTAACGATTAATCATCGTCATCTTCTTCAGGTATTTTACCACCCAAATCCGGTGCCGTTTCATGCATCCAGGATACGGCAGCATCATAGTCATCTACGATGGATTTACCCTTGAACTTGTAGTCATCATCATCAGCTTTAGCCAGGAATGGCACGCCGCTGTCATTAACCTCATGACAACCTGCACACTTGATTGGACCATGTGATCCATCAGGATTATACAGTGCAGCCTGCTTGTAACCTGTGCTATCTGTTCCAGGGTCAACAGGGAATAAACCATGTATTGACTGGTGACAAGCCTGACAAGCCAGACCTGCGTGACCTTTGGAGTAACGCATCAGGCTGTATTTACCCGGCTGGTTAATTGGGAAGGCAACGCCACCCTGACCTTCAACGTAAGGCGCAGCGTGACAGTTGGCACAATGAGGCTCGCCTGCTGACAACCAGTATTCTTTACCATGCGTTGCCGCAGAGTAAGGAACAGCCGTTGATCCTGTTGCGCCTTTTGGCAGCGATTTCTTGTCTATCTTAGCCATTGGATTAGCAGACAGTATGCTGACATTGACATCACCGTCAGAATCTTTAGAAACCAGCGGCCCTTTGCCTTTAAGTGCTATCACTGCGATATCAGGTGTCATATGGTCAGGATTCCAGAAATCCAGAACATGCGATTTCTTGACATCGGCTTCACCTTTACTGTTCAAGACAATCTTGGGGTCAAGGTAGGTATCAGCCAGTTCCTTGATATCTTTCATACCCAGGGCTTTGGCAATCTCTTCCAGTGATTTATTGCGAAGTGTTTCACCTTCCTGCTTGAAGGCATGCGTAATGTTGTCACGCTGATACAGCTCACGGGTAATCTGGCTATGACAGTTGGTACACCATAAGCCCTTGCCACCTTTATCATTACCAATTTGTGTGACATTTTCCTGTAGCCACTCACCAATTGCATTCAGATGTTCCTTGGTTTCAACACCATCTTTATCCTTATTGCGGTTTGAGTGAACATCACGTCCGGCAAAACAGCCTTTTGCATCGCGGTTATCGCCATCAGCAAAGGCATTTTTACCATCATCGGTAATCAGGATTCCATCCAGGCCACCATCCTGACGGTGTGATGGATGACACGCCTGACATGCGCCTGCACGACCGTGTGAATCAGGTAATGGTGCTTTTTTCAGGTGAGCAAAATGAAGCGCTTCGGTCAAAGGTGGTATCGGATGTTCCTTACCTGTTTTTTCATCCTTATGCATTTTGGATTGCAACACACCGATCACGTTATCCGCGTGGCACTTCTGACATAGCACGGGGTCACGACCAATACGGTTACTGACTTCGCGACCTTCCGGCTTATAGTTCTTCAGGAAATCTGTGCCATTACGATCATCATGCATTTCTAAAACAGAAACTGACGTTGCTTTTAAACTGGCAATCCAGTCTGATGCACCCAGTCCTTTCCAAAAGGCCATCTCTTGTTTATACAGATTAAACTTCTTGCCATTTGCAGCTTCGTTGGCATGACATTTAGAACAGGCAGGTACGTCAATCGGATTGGTTCCGACAAAACGTACTGGCTCGCCGGTATGACTGTCCAGTATTGGCTTACCATCTTCAGCATCAACCAAGGCAACCCAGTTTTCCTGGAAAGGTCGAATATCACTTTCGACCAGCGTTAAAGGACTTTTAGCAATCATGTTATCGTTAATTGGTGTTAACGGTAAACCCAAGGCATCCCAGATACCGGGATTAGTCAACAAAATGGGCACATTATCCAGAACCGGTGATTTGGTATAAACCAGCGTACCTTTCTCACCTGTATAATGTAAATGACCATTACTCATAGGGCTGGGAACTGCTGCTCCAGCAGGGCCGTTGTCCACCGGCACAGGAATCTGCAAACCAACATATTTTTTGTCAGCATCCTTACTGCCACCAGTTGGGTTGGTTCCTTTCAAGTCTTTGTAAACATACAAATGAGTCCAGTAGGCATTACCCACATTTTCATTTTTTGTGTATTTTCCATCATCATTGACATCATAAGGAACGGTAAAGTAGGCCAGTTTCGCACCTTCCGAATAGGTATTGTTGACAAAACCGTAAGACAGTTTCATGCGTTTCTTGCCGTCAACAACAACATCATGTTCTTTTTCGTCTGATTCCAGCAATTCAGGGTATTTTTTCTTACCCGTTGCTGTCTTAATCACTTGTGACTGAACTGAATTATACGGTGGTAACACACAGCAGTAAGTAAAATCAAAACCAGTACAATGCATACCCAACTCATAGTTAATGGTAATATTGTAGTCGTTTTTAGGTTTACTTTTATCTATTGCTTTCGCCTCTGGCGCTGTATCTGCTTTAGCGTCGTCTGCGAATAGAGGTTGCTGCACTGTCAGAGTCACCGCACCGATTGCAGCGGCTAACGCCGCCAATGCGAATGTTTTCCTGATCATACTTTTGCTCCTAGCTTCAGTGGATTTGTACTACTTTTTAATTGACACGTTTTGTGCTATTTAGCGAGTCGGTACATTAGTTTTTTCTAATATTATTAATCTGTTATAAAGGGTTTATTGCCTAACTAAAATTTAACAGATAGCTCGACAATATCAAAAACATTGATTTATATCAACGTTAAATCAGCCTAAACTATCGATTTTTTACCTTATCAAAAATTCGATAATCTGCTGTTTTTGTTTGTCATCCAGTTTCTTAAATTTTCTTGCCATTTTTTTGGGCATTTCACGATCTCCCCTTGAAAAACTGGCAAACTGCTCAAGCAAATATTTTTTGGGTTGACCCGCAATAATACCTGCATCATCCTCTGGGTTGGTCCCGCCATCCGAATGGCATTTTTCACACTTTTTATCAAATAATTTTGCGCCTTCATTTGCCATTGCAATAGAAGCATTCTGGGAATGAGGGATGAAACTCTTTTTAGAATAATATTCAGACAGTGCATTAATTTGATCTTCACTCAGTTTTTCCGCGAGTTTATTCATATCAGTTACTTCACCATCGGCATTGCGGTATTCATCACCTTTTCGGTCACCACTTTTGAATGCCATCAAGGCATCATGTAAATAAATGGGCGATGCTTTGGCAATATTTGGAATTTCAGGCTCGTGTGAATTACCGTCTTTACCATGGCATTTATTACAACCATTCACCAATTCGGTCAATGAACCCGCATCCGTTGCATCCGTACTCTGTATATTTGGAGCCAGCGGCATGGCTGGTGGTTTTGGTGCCACTGGTTTTACAGCAGCAGGCTTAGTCACTTTTGCCTCCTTCACCTCAACCTTTTTTGTATTCGACTCGGGCACTTCATCTTCTGGCTCATCGGGTTCTTCGTGTGCAATTCCCTTATGGCAATCAATACAGGTTTTACCTTCATTCTTGGCGCGTTGATGCCTTTTGGATGCCGATTTATCCTGATCAGAGAGCATCATCGCATCCCAGCTATGGCAGCTTCGACATTCCCGTGAATCGGTACTTTTCATTATTTTCCAGACATCATTAGCCATTTCCCAACGATGTGCTTCAAATTTTTCCGGGGTATCAATCGTACCCAGTATTTCGTGGTAAACATCCTTTGCAGCCCATATTTTAGTCATGATTTTTGCAATAGGATGATTGCTACTAGGTACATGGCAATCAGAGCAGATTGCACGAACACCCGAAGGATTTTTGTAATGTATTGTTTCCTTGTATTCCGTAAAATTCTGCTGCATGGTATGACAAGACGTACAAAACTCAAGTGTATTTGTCTCTTTGAAAAATAAATTCATCCCCGCATAAGACAAAAAACCCAGAGAAAAAAGCACAAACATACCCCATTTATTCATAACGACTCCAAAACAATTGATAATTATCAACAAAACGCAGGCATAATAATTATTTCTGAAAAGAATATCCAGACTAATCTGGATTAATGCTAAGCAATCACATTCTTATTAACATCCACTTTGAAAGTTTTTCAAGACTTTCTTCCTCCTATAACCCTTTCCTCTAGTATGCTGTGAATTTGCTAGCAGGGAGAGGGTCTTTTTTAACTTTTTTTAATTCTTTGTCGTATCATCAAGACTATACTCATCGTTCACATCATACGCCGGGAACCTATTTTGGATAAAAACAAGGCAGTTAACGACTATTTACATTACATAGAGCAAATTGGCCTGCTCATTATCGTCATAGCCACCATTATTGCGGTTGGGCAGGAAATCTATGTGATGATCGAAAAACTGAAGGTTGATTTAAAAGACCTACTGTTACTGTTTATTTATCTTGAAATCATCGCGATGGTAAAAATCTACTACGAACAACATCGCCTGCCTATTCGTTATCCCATCTACATTGCCATTGTGGCATTATCGCGATTAATCATCCTGGATTCAAAAACATTTGAGCAATGGCATCTGCTGGAAGTCAGCATTGCCATCATATTATTGACCCTGGCAGTATTAATTGTCCGTTATGGGCATGTCAAACTACCTTATGCTGACGGAAAGAACAAAGATGTTGATGATTAAAACTAAAAACTATCTGGACAAAGATGCCGTTATCCGCCAGTCATTACCCACTGCACGGATATCCTGAACCTTTAGATTGATTTTATCCTGCATCTGTTCAAGTCCCGGCAAATTCAGCAACCCCCTGGCATCGGAACCCATCAAGCTGGGCGCCACATAGAGCACCAATTCATCGACTAATTGTTGCTGGATAAGTGCGCCACATAAGGTCGCACCCGCCTCCACATGCACTTCATTGGTTTCTTCTTTGGCTAATTGCTGTAACACCTGTTTCAGTGGTAAACGCCCGGTTTCTTGCGGCTCAAAAGACAGCACATGCGCACCCAGTGCTTTTAATGCTTTGGTTACTTTTTCATCAGCATCCGACTGGGTGCAAACATAGGTTTCGCCATCCAGTTTAAACATTTTTGCATCCAGCGGGATTTGCAGCTGGCTATCCAGCACTACGCGCCTGGGTTGGCGCACATCACCCTGGATGCCTAACCCGGCTGCACTTAAACGCACATTCAGGGAAGGATCATCTGCCAGAACCGTACCAATACCGGTTAATATTGCATCCGCCGAGGCACGCCAATATTGCACATCAGCACGCGCATCTGCACCCGTAATCCATTGACTTTCACCCGATGCCATCGCGGTGCGTCCATCCAGGCTCATCGCCAGTTTAACGCGCACCCAGGGCAAACCCTGCTCCATACGCTTGATGAAACCGGGGTTAAGCGCTCGTGATTGCGTTTCTAGTATGCCTGTTTCCACTTCAATACCCGCACCACGCAAACGCTGGATTCCCTGCCCTGCAACCTGCGGATTAGGGTCTTGCATGGCGATCACAACACGGCTTACACCTGCATCAACCAGCGCATTGGCACAGGGCGGCGTTTTGCCAGTATGGGAACAGGGTTCGAGTGTGACATAAGCCGTTGCACCCTGTGTTGATTCCGAACATGCGCGCAAGGCGTTAATCTCAGCATGTGGCTCACCTGCCCTTTGGTGATAGCCCTCACCGATAACCTCACCCTGTTTAACCAGCACACAGCCTACGCGTGGATTGGGGTGTGTCGTGTATTTGCCTTTTTTCGCCAATTGAATGGCTCGCGCCATGTAAACGTAATCCGTATCCGTAATAGCCAATGCAGGCATTACTCTGCCCCCGGCAGTTTAAGCTGCCGTTTGGTCAGTTCGGAGCGCGGTGTGTTCTCCAAACCTTCAATGGCATCAATAAACTCTTTAATATCATTGAAATCCCGGTATACGGAAGCAAAACGGATATAAGCGACATCATCCAGTTGACGCAATTCTTCCATGACATATTCGCCAATCAGGCTGGATTGAATCTCGGATTTAGCGCGTTTTTTGGTATCCTGCAAAATACGTTTTTGAATTTGCAGGATGGCATTGTCGATGGCTTTGCTATCCACCGGTCGCTTCTGCGCCGCACGCATCAAGCCATCGCGAAGTTTATGCGCGTCGAAGGCTTGTTTTTCGCCACTTGATTTTAATACCGTCGGCATATTGAATACCGCCACTTCGTAGGTTGTGAAACGTTCTTTACAAGTGCTGCACTCACGGCGGCGACGCACCTGGTCACCCTCACTGGCAAGCCGCGAGTCAACCACCCGTGTATCATCTTCTCCACAAAAGGGGCAGTGCATACCTGGGCTAGCCCCCTAACGATAAACCGGAAGCCGTTTACAAATTTCCGAGACTTTACTTCGGGTAGCATCAATAACTGATTGATCTTCTGGGTTTTTCGCCAATGCATCCAGGATATCACACATCCAGCCTGCCAGTTCAACACTGTCTGCCTCGGTAAACCCGCGTGTGGTAATCGCTGGTGAACCGACACGAATACCACTGGTGACAAACGGCGATTGCGGATCATTGGGCACAGCGTTCATGTTCACCGTAATATGCGCAGCACCCAGTGCCGCATCTGCTGCCTTACCGGTCAAACCCTTGTCGATCAGGTCAACCAGAAACAGGTGGTTGTCTGTACCGCCAGAGACAATATTGTAGCCTCGCTCAATAAAGGTATTTGCCATCGCCCGTGCATTGGTCACAACCTGTTCTTGATAGGTTGTGTATTCAGGCTCCATCGCCTCTTTGAAGGCAACGGCCTTAGCTGCGATGACGTGCATCAATGGGCCGCCCTGTGTACCGGGAAATACCACCGAATTCAGCTTTTTTTCGATTTCTGGATTAGATTTGGCAAGGATAATACCGCCACGTGGGCCACGCAAGGTCTTGTGGGTAGTTGATGTGGTCACATCGGCAATCGCAACAGGGGAAGGGTAAACACCCGCCGCAACCAGACCGGCAACATGCGCCATATCAACAAACAGATAAGCACCCACTTCATCGGCAATATCGCGGAAACGCTGCCAGTCCACCACACGCGAATAGGCTGAGAAACCTGCCACGATCATTTTAGGCTGATGTTCACGCGCCAGCGCTTCCACCTTATCGTAATCAATCTCGCCGGTATCCGGGTTCAAGCCATACTGGACTGCATGGTAAACCTTACCGGAAAAACTGACATGCGAGCCATGTGTTAAATGACCACCATCGGCCAGTGCCATACCCAAAATGGTATCACCCGGTTGCACCAGTGCCATGTAAACCGCAAGGTTTGCCGATGAACCGGAATGCGGCTGCACATTTGCGTAGTCTGCATCAAACAATGCTTTGAGGCGGTCAATCGCCAGTTGCTCGGCAATATCGACATTCTCACAACCACCGTAATAACGCTTTGACGGATAGCCTTCGGCGTACTTATTGGTCAACACCGAACCTTGCGCTTCCATCACACGGGGGCTGGTGTAGTTTTCAGAGGCGATCAACTCGATGTGATCTTCCTGGCGCTGTTCTTCCGCCTTGATGGCGTTGGCAAGTTCGTCGTCATATCCGGCGATTTTCATGTCTTTGGAAAACATTTAAGGGAGACTCCACATTAATTA
>CAZPEE010000008.1:0-1219 GCA_964585525.1 uncultured Cocleimonas sp. | reverse complement strand
GTATGATAACGTAAAGCCACTATACTTGTCCTGTTCAACCTGTCATCAGAGGGTAAATTATTCTTAACTGTTATTTTCTGAAAATTATCAATGATTCTGTTGCAAACTCTTCTATAATCCAGATATCAAACACGCTTGTTTCTTGAAATAGTGATAAAACTCACGCCGTCGTCAAACAACAACGGCATAATTTGGGTTCACTATTTCAGGGAAAGCACCTAAAATGTAAAACTTACCAAGGTCTTTAGGAGGACTTAAACATAATGCCAATATCACTGAGTAAAAAAATCAAAACCGGATTTCTAACAGCAGGCTTAGCCATGGGCTTAACTGCAACATCCCCCAGCATGGCGGCCGAAACCACCTATGTTTCTATTGGAACAGGCGGCGTTACCGGCGTTTATTACCCGGCAGGTGGTGCTATCTGCCGCCTGGTTAACAAAAACCGCAAAAAAACCGGCATTCGCTGTTCGGTAGAATCTACTGGCGGTTCTGTTTTTAATATCAACGCCATTCGTGCGGGCGAGCTTGATATAGGTGTAGCCCAGTCAGACTGGCAGTATCATGCTTACAATGGCACATCCAAATTCAAGGATGCCGGGCCTTTCAAAGACCTTCGCTCGCTATTCTCATTACACCCGGAAGCTGCAACACTCGTGGTTCGTGCGGATTCTGGCATCAAAAACTTTAAGGATATTAAAGGCAAACGGGTCAATGTCGGGCAACCAGGCTCTGGTACAGTTGCCACCTATAATGTGATTGAAAAAGCATTTGGCATGAAACGTTCCGACCTGAAGCTAGCCTCAGAGCTAAAAGCCTCTGAGATGGGACAGGCACTTTGTGACAACAAGATTGATGCTTACTTTTATGTGGTCGGTCATCCCGCAGGCTTGATCAAGGAGACTTCATCCACCTGTAAAGCAACCATTGCAAACATACAAGGCCCTGAAATTGATAAATTGGTGAAAGATAATTCTTACTACCGTTATGCGTCAATTCCCGCTGGAATGTACACAGGAACACCCAATGCGGTTAAAACGTTTGGTGTCGCTGCAACGATTGTCAGTTCCGCAAAAGTACCTGAAAAAGTCGTTTATGAAGTGGTTAAAGCCGTCTTTGAAAACTTTGATGATTTCAAAAAACTGCACCCTGCCTTTAAAAACCTGAAAAAAACCGAAATGGTTAAAGCAGCACTTTCTGCACCACTGCATGCAGGTGC
>CAZPEE010000007.1:20628-22748 GCA_964585525.1 uncultured Cocleimonas sp. | reverse complement strand
TTGGGGATTGTGACAGGCTTGTAACAGGATAGTTTCAAAATTTCTGTTGCGTTATCCGTTTATCCCAAACGCGAGCATATAAGCCAATCCAAACAAGAAGAAAAAGCGTCCGGTCATGGGCGTCAGTTTGACTCGTTTTGATGCACTTAAATAACCTTTGATGGGTATCAACAAGGGTAGGGGTAGCAATAGCCAGAGTAGCTGATGCAGTTGACCGGATAGAAACAATGCGGCGGTAAACAGGTAGGCTAGCACGATTAATAGCCAGTACAGGCGCACTGCATTCTGGTAGCCAATGCGTACGCTGAGTGTCTGGATGTCTTTGTCCTTGTCGGTTTCCCAGTCGCGCAGTTCGTTGCTGAGCAATAATAATGAAATCAGCAGGCTGACTGGAATTGAGTGCAGCAAGGCGGTGCTGGAAAAATGTCCGCTCATGGCGAGGTAGGCACCTTGCACCATCATGATGCCCATCAGCAAAAAGACCTGAACCATGGCAAGGCCGCGATGTTTGAAATTAAACGGGCCGATGTTGTAGCTCAGTGATGCCAGGCCAGAAATAAATATCAGCACAAATAGCGGCCAGCCCTGGATACTAATCAAATACAAAGCGATGATGCTGGCTAAAACAAAGCACAGTATGCCCGCCCTGGTATTACGCTTGATCATGTTTTTAATCACAGTATAACTGGCGTGTTGATTGGGGATTAGTGGTAAATCTTCGATGTCATTGATCAGGTTGATGCCAGCCTGTGCAAGTATGCCGCCGAGCATAATCAGTACTGCCAGCTGGATACTGTGAAAGCCATCATGCCAGGCGATTAGAATTCCCAGTGCGCAGGAAATCACCGCCACTACCAGTGAGAAGGGGCGCAGTGCTTTTATAAATTCATACTGCTGTAGAGGTTTCAATTTGCTTATTGCTCTGTCTGCGACTGATCAAAACAAAAATAATAACAGGGATTAGCATAATAAGACCATAAATAACCGGCACCAGTGACATGGTTGGATTATTTAATACGGTTTGAGTCACGATTAGCGCCATGCCACCATTTTGCATACCGACTTCAATCGTGTTGGTTTTCACCTGTTGCGAATTTAAGCCTGTCAACCTGGAAATGAGATAACCCGCCAGCATCGCAAGCACAATCATGATACTGGTGATGCTTGCAATCTGCGGCAAAAATCCGGGTATCCTGGCTGATAGTTTAAAAATCATGGAAAAAATAACAGCCAGGAAAAGGATGACGGCTATTTTATGAATAACAGGCTGTATGTTATCCGCCCATGCAGGCTTGAAAGTACCTAATGCCATACCGACTAGAACCGGAATAATGGTAACGACTACCAGACGCTGCATGGTAAGTCCAAGCGGGATCACAATGTGTGTGTTTTCCCCTAGCCGGGATTGTAGCGCCAACTCGGTTAAAAAAGGAATACTAAACGGCGTGATAAAGCTGGCAACTGCTGTTAATGCGATGGATAGGGCAACATCACCTTTTGCCATATAGGAAAATAGATTGCTGGTGGTTCCGCCTGGGCTAAAGCTAAGTATTAATAAGCCTACCGCAAGCAATGGTGGCAAATGAAACAACTGTAATAACAATAATGCAAGCAATGGCACTAGCAGCATTTGCGCGGAAATTCCGATAAAAAATGCTCTTGGGGATGCAGCAATACGCTTGAAATCATTGGGTTTCAAGGTCAAACCCATGCTGAGCATAATCAAGCCCAGCGATACGGGTAAGCCGATTTTTATAAAGGTGTCTAATTCCATTCGCGGATTCTAACGAATTGGAGAAATATTGCACGATGATATGGATCAATCCATGTAAGGGTAAGGGAATTTGATATTTGACAAATTTTCATAATTGGGAATATAATCCCAAACACTAGTGTTGATCTTGATGATGTTAAGCATATTTGGCAAATGGAGTATTCTATGAAACGTAAATTTACGACACTTATGATGGTCTGCCTGACTATTTGGCTTACAGCCTGCGGGGGTGGAAGTAGTATTGAAAACGGTGCTAGTCATAGTGGAAATGATGCTGGCGAAAATGATTCTGGTGGTGCTAACGATAACGGGTCGGGTAACGATAACGAATCAGGCAACGATAACG
>CAZPEE010000007.1:4047-20528 GCA_964585525.1 uncultured Cocleimonas sp. | reverse complement strand
TCGGGTACAGGCGGAGGAAACGTATCTGGAAAATTTTCTTTGCTGGCTGCTAATGACCTCGGAATGCATTGTGCCGACAAGGATTATCAGATTATGAGTATTTTACCGCCTTTTAATATCGTTCATGCACAGTTGATCCAAAAAGGCACCAGCAGTTCTTCGCCGCGTATTTTGTCTGATCAGCAGGCGGATGTATTTTATTCGGCAGCCTCTAACCCCAATGACCCTGCCGGAGCCAATTCAATCAATACCACCAGCAGTAATAAGCCTGGTGTTTTTAAAACCAATTTCTGGCAATCGCACGGTCAGGGTAAAACACTTGCGGGAGCCAGTTATGCTCCTTTGTATCCGGCAACAATTTTTGATTTGTTTGAGCCTTTGGCGACGAATACCGGCATTCCTGTGCCTGACCCTATTGCCTTGCCGCAGCTTTTGGCGGCACAGCAGAAAACACCGGGAAATAGTGCGCCATACCGTGCTAACAAACCGCAAAAGTTTGATCGTTTTGATAAAACCTTGCCTTTTTTTGCCAAGTTTCCTTTTGGCGCTACCATTGCGGGCGTAGACTGGTTTTCGGCTGACGGTATTCCAATGTTTCCAGTGGATGACAAGGGACGTGAAAATGCTTATCCGTTAATGAAAATATCGGCTAAAGACAAATCGGGCAAGCCATTGGCTTCGGTTGATGTTGTCTTGCCAGTAGCCAGTGAAGCCGATTGTCAAAACTGCCACGCAGACCCGGATGATGCGGGAAATGGAGCCGCGACCAGTTTCGCCAGTGTCAATTTTGATGTGATAAGTGCTGCGGCTGCACCGGGGCCGGAAAAATTGCAGAATGCAGCAAAGATTAATATTTTGCGTTTGCATGATGCCAAGCATGGTAGTCAATATATTAGCAGTGTGGATGGTCACACAACAGTTTGTGATGCAGTCGCTAACCCGGCTGATCCGGATTGCCTGGCAAACCAGATACCGGTGCAGTGTTCTCAATGTCATTATTCGCCTGCGCTGGATCTGGCACAAACTGGCCCGCTAGATGAAACGGCTCAGGGTATCAAAGGTCGTCAGCAGACGCACCATATCAGTATGTCGAGGGCAATGCATTTTACCCATGCCAGCTATTCGTTTAATGGGCAAGCCTTGTTTCCGAAAATGCCAGCACCGAATAATCCGCAGCGCATAAGTGGCCCCAATGTGAATACTTTTGAGCACACTGTACTGAATCAAACCTGCTATCAGTGTCATCCCGGCAAGAAAACACAATGTCTGCGTGGTGCGATGTTTAGTGGTGGGGTAGTGTGCCAGGATTGCCATGGCAATATGGCGCAGGTGGGTGATGACTTTAGCGAAGGCCTGGCAAGTGGTGCCGGGCTTGACCTGGCTAAACGGGTTCCCTGGGCGACAGAGCCAAAGTGCCAATCCTGTCATACTGGTGATGCACTTAATCCAAACCATCCTGCGGGTGCGATTGTTGCCAAAGATGGTTTGCGTCTTGCCCAGGCCTATCGTGCAGGTGATGCAAGTGCGACACCGATAAATGCACCGTCTTCCCGGTTTGCCGAGAACCAAAGCCTATATCGTTTAAGTGGAAATCAGGACGGTAGTGGTAAAGGGCATGGTGGTGTGATGTGTGAAGGTTGCCATGGTAGTACCCACGCCATCTGGCCTGCACCGAACCCGGTAGCCAACGATAACATTGCAGCCAATCAGATACAGGGCCATAGCGGTGCAATTACTGAATGCTCAAGCTGCCATGAGGATGGCACACTGGGCATTACACTGGGTGGCCCACATGGTATGCATCCGGTGGGTGGTACGCGCTTTGCCAATGGCGGGCACGAAGATATTGCCGAGCATAATTCAAATAAGTGTCGAAGTTGTCATGGTAAAAACGGTCAGGGTACTGTTTTGTCACGTGTTTCCAGGGATCGCAGTTTTGTGGTTGGGGAATGTGAAGGTGGAACACTTTGCCCCGGTCGTGAGGTCAACAACCTTCGGGTCAATCTTAAAAAAGGTACTCAGGTTAGTTGTGTTATGTGTCATGAAAATAAGTTGTGAGTGATTTTTATTGTTTTTTTCAGAGTGATTATTGTTAAAACATGTTTCTATTAGTCTATAGTATGGCTGTATTTATTTAAATTCACAGGCAACAGAATTGACCAGGTTTTTATTTTATTTCGTTCTTTTTTTGTCTCACTTTTTAATGTTGGGTGAGAGCTATGCAGATACGTGTGAAACCTGGAATGATTCTTTTTTTCAATACGCTGATTTAAGGATAGGCCAGATTGAAATTAATACGGGTGATGTTTTTGATCCGAAACTGCTTTCTGAATCGACAGCTTTACATCATTTAGCGAATAAACTTCATATAAAAACACGTCCTAGCGTTGTCAGGGAGCAATTATTGTTTGCCAGGGGGGATGCTTTTGATTTACAAAAACTGAAGGAATCACAGCGCCTGATTCAGTCAAAACGTTACATCAAGGAGGCGCATATAGAACCTGCCTCAGTCTGTGGTAAGCGTGTCAATATTCGCGTAACCACCAAAGATATGTGGACGCTGACACCCGGTGTCTCGTTTGGTCGCTCTGGCGGCAAGAACCGGTCCGGTGTTGAAATCCAGGAGCACAACCTGTTTGGCCTGGGCAAAAGCCTGGCTATTAGTTATAAGCAAGGGACCTTGCGTGATTCGACCCTGTTTTCCTATAGTGACCCGCAATTATGGGGCTCCCGCAAACAATTTCAGGCAAGGTTTGAAGATAATTCTGATGGCAAGGGTTACATGTTAAATCTTGAATTACCTTTTTATGCGTTTGATAGCAAACGATCCTGGGGTATCAAGACCTCTAGCCTGGAGCAGGATGTTTCGTTGTATGATGGTGGCGATGTGATGAATAAATTTGCCGAAAAAAAACAGGACCACTCTGTTTTCTATGGCTGGTCAAAAGGCTTGCAGGATGATCATACGATGCGTTTCAGGGTGGGCTGGCAGTTGTCACAAAATGACTACCACCTGGGGCAGGGCACCAAGAGCTTGACTGAATCCTACCCCTGGTTTGAACTTGCCTATTTGCAGGATAAATATGTGCACCGGGTGAATTATAGAACCATGGATTTACAGGAAAATGTTTCATTGGGTTTAAATGCATCGGCTAAAATTGGTTTGCTAACGGATAGTTTTGGCTCGGATGATAATCAGTTAAAACTATCGACCAAGCTTGCCAAAGGCTATCAGCTGGGTGCAAAAAACCTGGGTTTCGTTACATTAAGCACAGATTCCTATCTGGGTAACGGCTTACACGAAGGAAGCACATTGGGATTGCAGGCAGACTGGTATTCTTTTAATCAAACTGGCAATAACTATTACCTTTCAGGGCGCTTTAAGCAGCAAACCAATTTACTACCGGATGAACAGGTTTTGTTAGGTGGTGCGACTGGTTTGCGGGGTTACCCGGAAGGCTTTCAGGCGGGTGACAAGTCATTCTTGTTTACGGCAGAAAAACGCTATCATTTTAATTGGTATCCGTTACATTTGGCAAAGTTTGGCGCTGTTGCCTTTGCAGATGTTGGTACAGCCTGGGGGGCTGGGAGTGCCTTAAAAACACTGGCAGATGTTGGACTCGGTTTGCGTATCATACCGACACGTTCTAGTTCGGCAAAAGCGATTCATTTAGATTTGGCTTTTCCCATCAACGAGCGGGACAAAGCAGGTGATTACCAGTTTCTTATTGAAACCAAGGCTTCCTTTTAATCTTCGCTTAATCATCCAGGATGGAAATATAAGCCAGGATGTTCTGTAACTGTTCGTGGCTAAAACTTTTTAAAAATTCTTCTTCCGGGTCATCTTCATCGTGAAGTCGTTTGCCGTTTTTAAACATGGCTATCTGTCGCCACAGGTATTTGGTGTACTGGCCTGCCAGCATTGGCACTGATTTTTTTTCATTTGCTTCGCCCTGTTTGCCATGACACGATTTGCATTCCTTGTTGTACAGTTTTTTGCCTTTGTCGATATCACCGGGTGCCCGGCCGATTTGCAGGGTTGCCTTGGCTTCTTGCAGACGTGCATAGGCATCAAAACCCGGTGCTGTTTCATCCACTTTTGAGAGTCGGTTTTTAAGTTTTATTTTATTTAAAAAGATAACGACATCCAATACTTCATCGTTAGGTAGTTCCCGTTCTTCTACGTGTTGCAGCATGGGGATATTGGGTCGTTTACGTTCACGGAATAAAACGATTTGCTTGAGCAGGTATTTGACCGGCATTCCGGCAATACGCGGGTATTTGCCATCTTTGCCACCCATGCCAAATTCTTCGTGGCAACCGGCGCAAACCTGGTTGACGTCATCGCCGGTATATTTATCGTAATCGTGGTTTTTAATATCAAACAGCGTGTCTATTTTATTGGAAACATCAATCAGGTCTTGGGATGTGTAATGACTTTCTTCGACAATATGTTCCTGGGCGGAATCAATTTCTTTAGCCAATACGGTGTTTATCGCAAAACTTACACCCAGAAATAAGGTACTTAGGAGTAAAGCTTGAAAGTTATTGAATTTCATAGTTGATTCTAAAATTGTTGTGGAATGTTGCTATGTTTTGGTGCCGATATGGATACAGGCAATCCCAAATGAAACATTCTGGTAGCTCACATCGCTAAAGCCTGTTTGTTCCATGATGTGTTTCATTTCTTGCTGATCCGGGAAACGCCGGATTGATTCAATCAAATAGGTATATGCTTCTGGTTGCTGTGCTATCCAGGCACCGAGGCGCGGGATGATATGGTAGGAGTGCCAGTCATAAAAGGGTTTTAGCCAGGCCTGCGGTTTTGAAAATTCCAGGCACAACATACGGCCGCCAGGTTTGAGTATGCGGTACATTTCAGCCAGGCCCTGTTTCATGTGGGTCATATTGCGCACACCGAAGGCAATAGTGATGGTGTCAACCGAATTATCGGCAAAGGCGAGTTGCTCCCCCGTAGTTGCGATACAGCTTATAGGGTGGCGATTCTGGCCAGCTTTGATCATTTCGATGGAAGGGTCTGCGACAAAAACATAACGATCTGAACCAGCCAGTTTGATCGCAATATCGCCGGTGCCGCCTGCCAGGTCAACAATTGTCTGGTTTGCTTGCGGATTCGCCAATTTTGCCAGCTTGCTTTTCCATAAACGATGAATGCCAAAACTCATGGCATCATTCATCAGGTCATAGCGGGGTGCAACCTTGTTAAAAACTCGCCTGATACGTTTTTCACGCTCATTTGAGTCAACCTGTTTACGCCCAAAAGTTTGATCAAGATCAACTTTTTTCATCTTTTTGCGCCTGTTTAAGAGTTTGCGTAGCTTAAATAGCTGATTAAGAAATCAACTTGATTCAAGTCAATTCATAGTTTTTGTAGCAGTAATAGACTCCGAAGCATGTGTGATATGACACACTTCTTAGCTGCACTATTGTTTTGAGTGTTCGATAGTAGCAATAAAAAACCACCATATTACAACATTTACATAGTGTTACGGTAATTAGGAAGCGAGTACAGGTGTAATTGTTTCTTTGTTTTCAGCAACTCTCGTGAGGAGATAAATAAATTATGAAATTAATGAAAAAAATGATGGCGGCATCTGTCGTCACATCTTTTCTAGGTTTAACGGCAGGCCCGGTAGCAGCTGATTCACTTCAGGATGTTATGAAAGCACGCGGTTTAACCGAGAAAGATATTTTGGCGGCGGCTAAAACGTATACGCCGACGGGTGGACGTGATGAATTCCTGGCGTTCAGTTCAGGTGGTCAATCAGGACAGGTTATCGTTTACGGTATTCCTTCCATGCGTATCCTTAAATATATCGGTGTGTTTACACCAGAGCCGTGGCAGGGTTATGGTTTTGATGATGAGTCAAAAGCTGTTTTAGATCAGGGTAAAATCGAAGGCAAAGACATTCTTTTTGGTGATACTCATCACCCTGCATTATCAGAAACAGAGGGTGATTCTGATGGGCAATTCCTGTTTATTAATGATAAGGCAAACCCGCGTTTAGCTGTCATTGATTTGCATGACTTTGAAACCAAGCAAATCGTCGTTAACCCGTTCTTCCGTTCTGAACATGGCGGTGCGTTTGTTACGCCAAATACAGAATATGTTATGGAAGCGACCCAGTATGCTGCACCTTACAAGGGTAATACCGAGGTCGTATCACTAAATAATTTTAATGATGATTTTCGTGGTGGTTTGACTTACTGGAAATTTGACCGCAAAGAAGGACGCATCAATCCAGAAAAGTCTTTTACCTTTGAATTACCTCCTTATTCTCAGGATTTATCCGATGCGGGTAAGCTGGTTTCAAATGGTTGGGGCTTTACGAACTCATTCTGTTCAGAGCGCTATGTTGGTGGTATTGAAAAAGGTCGTCCTCCTTACGAGGCGGGTTGTTCGTCAAAAGATACTGACTTCATGCACGTCACTAACTGGAAGAAGGCTGCTGAGTTGGTCGCTGCGGGTAAAATTGGCAAGAAGGTTAACGGTTCTACATTGATTTCAATGAAAGAAGCTGTTGCTAATGACCTTTTATACTTGATTCCTGAACCAAAAAGCCCACACGGTGTTGATGTAACACCTGATGGAACCAAGATTATCGTTGCAGGTAAGCTGGATAGCCACACCTGGGTATATGATTGGGCAAAAATCCAGAAGGCAATGGCTGACAAGAAATTTGAAAGCAAAGACCCTTATGGAATCCCCATTATCGCCATCAAAGATGCGCTGGATAAATCAGTTGCTGTTGGTTTAGGCCCACTGCATAACCAGTTTGATTCCAAGAAGTGTGTGGTTTACACCTCGATTTATGTTGATTCCATGATCACTAAATGGGACTACTGTGAAGGTAAAGTCCTTGACCAGTTGCCAATACACTATAATGTTGGCCACTTGATGACCATGGAAGGCGATACTGTTTCACCCCAGGGTAAATACCTTGTTGCGTTGAATAAACTGGCAATTGACCGTTTCAATCCTGTTGGCCCCTTGCATCCGCAAAACCACCAGTTGATTGATATTAGCGGTGATAAAATGCAACTCTTGTACGATATGCCGATTCCGTTGGGCGAGCCGCACTACGTGGCATCTATCAAGGCAAGCAAACTTAAGCCCGCTATTCGCTACAAGTCAGGCACGAATTCACGTACCGACAAGAAATCGAAGTGGAAAACACGAGCGGGTCGTGAAAAAATTGTGCGTAACTGTGATGATGCAGGTAAGTGTCACGTAGATGTTTATGGAACAACGATTCGTTCCCATATCACGCCTGAGACAATTGAGGTTACAGAAGGGGATACGGTTTCAATCCACTTAACGAACCTTGAGCGTGCAGAGGATGAGACTCATGGATTTGCTATGTATGCGCATAATATCCAGTTCTCCCTAGAGCCAGGTAAAACAGCATCAGCAACATTTACTGCTGACAAGCCCGGTGTTTATCCTTATTACTGTACTGAGTTCTGTTCCGCACTTCACCTGGAGATGCAAGGTTACTTATTGGTACAACCTAAAGGCTACAAAGGTGGTGGCGATATCACTGCTGAAGGCCAGGCTTACACCAAGGAAGACTACGATAAGCAGGTTAAGACCAATATCGAAACCCAGGGTGTCATCGACTCGGTTGTTGGATTTATCACCAGCCATAACTACAAAGACTTCCCAGAAGTGGTAGCTTTGGTTGAAGATGCAACTGACCAGTTAGGCTTTGCAGAAGATGCCAAGAAGAAAGCGGCAGACTTTGCAGAGAAGAAAGACTGGAACAAGGCAATGGGTTGGGCGAACCAATGGTGGCAGTATCAGGTTAAGACTGCTGACATGGGCTTGCGCGCCAAGACTTACCTTGAAGAGCATGGTGCCAAGAAAGTTAAGTAATTTTATGTAGAGGCTTAACAACCTGGGACAAACCTGGGTAATAAAAGGGGACGATTTATCGTCCCCTTTTTTGTTGTTGTTAAAAAGTTGTCATCGCGGTGCGACTGTATAACATAAATAAAATAGCCGACATTCTGGCTTTAGGATGCGTGCCATTGTTTGACCGTGCTTGATAAGGCAATTTTTCTAAATCGTATTTGTGAGCTTGTTGTGAAATACCCTCTTTTTGTATAAGGGTTTTCTTATGCTTATTTTTTTATGATCAGTTTTATTGTAGTAACTTATTGTTTTTAAATATATTTTCTATTATTTGGATTTAGCAGTTTGTTCTTGACCTGAATCAATGTTTACAACAAAGCCAACACCTAGGATTCATCAGGAAGTTATTACTATGTCAATTCATGAGGAGATGAATAGATGTCACATTTATTTAAAACAGCAGTCCCTGTTGTGCTAATGACAGCAAGTATGGGAATGCTTTCGAATACAGCCTTTGCTGCTGATCTTGATGGTGCAAAACTTTTTACTGAAAAAACCTGTCACTCTTGTCATGGCAAAGATGCGAGTTCCCCCGTTGTAGCAGGTTATCCATCAATTGCCGGTCAGGCAAAAGAGTACCTTGTACAGCAAATCAAGGATATAAAAAGCGGTAAACGGAATAATGGTCAAACGGCTGCCATGAAGGGTGTTATGCATCTAGTGAGTGATGAGGAAATTGATGCTATCGCAAGCTATCTTTCCACATTGCCTTATAAGCCTGGCCGTGCGGTTTCTAAAGCGCCGACTAAAGAACAAAAAGCCGCTTCAACCGCTGCAGTGGCAGCTTCAAAATCGAGCGATCCAGTACACACGGGTGGCAAATTACATGACGGTACAAACGAAAAAGTCTGGATGACAAAGGGGGGGGAGCGTGATGAAGCGATGCACCTGAAACCCGACCATGATAATGGCATCGAAGTTTTTGAAGTCTGTTCAGGTTGTCATTTGACCGAAGGCTGGGGTAAACCCGATGGTACATTCCCACAGTTGGCAGGGCAGCACCAATCCGTTTTGATTAAGCAGTTGGCGGATATCCGCAGTAAAAACCGTGATAATCCCACCATGTATCCTTTTGCACTGCCAGAATCAATTGGTGGAACGCAGGCAATGGCTGATGTAACGGCTTATATCTCAAAGCTTCCGATGAACCCGGATAATGGCAAGGGTAAATGGGCGAAAGGTACGCCTGAATTTGAGCAGGGAGCTAAATTATTTAAAGATAACTGTGCCAAATGTCATGGTGACAATGGTGAAGGTAATGCTGAAAAATTCTATCCACGTATCCAGGGCCAGCATTATGAATACATGCATCGTCAGTTTAGGTGGATTCGTGATGGTAAACGCCGCAACGCCAACCCGGATATGGTTAAGCAAATCAAAGGATTTTCTGATAAGGATATGGAGATGGTCATCAACTATGTGTCCCGTATCCCCGTACCTAAAAAAGATTTGGCACCATCAAAAGATTGGTTGAACCCTGATTACGATTAAGTTTTAAACCTAAAGTCGTGTTTGGGCTGGCATTGCCAGCCCCAATCAAACCCAATCTGTGTGGTATCCGGAAATTCTGGAGTATTGCGCCACTATTATCATCCTGGAATCCTCAGTTGCCCAACTAAGGATTCCAGGGTCATTTCTTATTTCTATCAATATTAGGATATTTGCATATTTCTAATTAACTTGGTGCATGGTTAGCTATGACTGAAACAAAAACAGGAAGTAAACGCGGGATTATCTCTAGCGTTTTAGTATTAATTTCTATTGGATTGTTAATTCTAATTTACTATTCGCCTGTGTGGTGGGTTGCCTTGACTGCACCAAACTATCCCGAAGAAGCTTTCCCGGATGGTGTGCGGATCGATTTCCATATGAATGGTGTTTTCAATGGCTGCAAGAAAGTTCACAAAGCCGAGCTTGCTGATGCAGACGCACTCGATTGTGTGCATGAAATGGATACCATTAACCATTATGTGGGTATGTATCCTATCGCTGCTGGTGGCGTGATAGAGCGTGCATTTTCTCCTTTTCTGGTGGCTCTGTTAGCGGTGATGCTACTGGGTTTTATGTGCACTAATCGCAAGCGCCGTTTGGCAATTGTTGCGATTGGTTTTTCTGCGATTGCTGTGTGGATGAGTATGGCATGGTGGGGTAAGGATGGATTGAATTATCATAACGCCGGTTATATCTATGCATTGGTTACCTCAATGGATCAGGATACTGAAAAAGAAGGTGGTAGTATTGCGCCCTCTGATGTGAGGAAAGCAGGCACTAAAAGCCTTAAAAAATTAAAAAACTCCCTGGCAGGCAAGAAGATTGAGGTTGATGAGGACCAAACCGATACAACATCAGCTCCTTTTTTAACAAAGCCTAAAGCAAATTCACCCAAACAGGATAATATTGCACATCTCAGAAGTATCTTTGACGCGAGCCAGGCAAGCAAGTCAAAAGCAGAACAGCAACAATGGAATGGTAGCCTAAGGCAAATGATGTCCTGGCACTACCAGAAAAACCTGGGTCGTTATTTTAATAACCCGGCTGAAATCAAGCCAATGGTAAAAACCATGGGCACGGTGGCTGATGTGGTTTTCTTTGGCATTATCGGTGCGATGTTGCTATTAATTTACGGTGTATGGAAAGATATCAAACCACTTTACTGGTTGATGGTACTCGTGCCTATGGCGTTACCCCTGTTCTTTGTCATTGAATATTCCGGCTGGCTCTATTGGTACGGTCATACCTTGAATCAAATGGGCGCATTTACGGTTAAACCCTTTATGCCTACAGTGTTTGGCCGGGGTAAGGTGGCGCAGTTTACGACCCATTCGTACCCGGCAATAGGTTTCTTTTTGATGTTGCTCATGTCCGTATTACTGGCATTGGCTGCATTGATTCGCCGTAAGCAATTAAAAGAAGGCTGATTAACCTCATGAGGAAAGGTATGAAGCCCAATAGGTTGGCTATTTTGCGCTTTCTTCCTTTATTGTTGGCTGCTTCTGCCTGGCTTATTTTTTTTGTTGTTACCTTCAAGCCTGTGCTGGCAGGAGAGCAAGTCCCAGGCTTAACTATATCCACAGCCACGATGGAGGAAAAATACCCTGCTTTCCAAAAACTGGTAGATGAGGCTAAAGAAGGTTCAACAATAACGCCTCCTGCTGGTATCTATGCAGGGCCGGTTGTGATTGATAAACCCCTGATTATAGATGGTAAGAATGGCGTAACCATTGATGGTGGAGGTAAGGGAACCGTTATATTACTGGATACAGATGGCGCAACCCTGAAAAACCTGCACTTAACCCATTCTGGTGAATCAGCCAATGATATTGATTCGGGGGTTCAAGTGCGTGGCAACTATAATGTTATCAAAGATAATGTCATTGAAAATTGCCTGTTTGGTGTTGATCTGCAACAGTCCAGTAACAATGTCATCAAACGTAATACCATCAGTTCCCTTGATCGTTTTGAGCTGGGTCAAAAAGGTGATTCGGTACGCCTATGGTATAGCTTTAAAAACAAAATAATCGACAATGTAACGTTTAATGTACGGGATATGGTGGTCTGGTATTCGGCTGATAATATCATTAAAGGCAATACCGGCCGGGACAGTCGTTACTCGCTACATTTTATGTATTCCCGCTATAACCTTGTTGAAAATAACCAATATTATAATAACGCCGTGGGCATTTTTTTAATGTACAGCGATGGCATCACGGTTCGCAATAACTTTATTGCACATGCTTCAGGGCCGACAGGCCTGGGAATTGGCTTTAAAGAAACCTCTGATTTAACCATTGAAAATAATGTCATTCTTTATTGCTCCAGTGGTTTATATATTGATGTATCACCTTTTCAACCTGATACCACCAATACCTTCACCAATAATTTAATTGGTTATAACGGTATCGGTATTCGTTTCCTAAATGACTGGCACAGCAATATCTTCAAGCATAATCAGTTTACAGGAAACTTAAGCCAGGTTGTTGTATCGGGTGGTAAAACAGCAAACCGCAATGTATGGGAAGGCAATTACTGGAGTGACTACGAAGGGTTTGACCGTAATCATGATAACCAGGGCGATACCCCATACGAGCTTTATGCCTATGCCGATAAGCTCTGGCGTGATGTACCCGGAGCACAGTTTTTCAAAGGTTCGCCGATACTCGAAACACTGGACTTTTTAGAACAGCTAGCCCCTTTTTCAAAGCCTGATTTACTGGTGCGCGATAAAAAACCCGTGATGACAAAATTTATTAAATCCAGGCAGCGTAGTGCGGATTCCTTTTCAAAAATGGATGCAACAGAAGAAAATCCCAAAACAGGGAAAAAGAAGAAAAGTGCGTATGAAATGCTAATTGAATCGCAACAAGAACAGTTAGGAAAATAGCAGGTATATTGATATGGCCAAGACGAAACCTCGGTTAACCCGAAAGCAAAAAGAACGTAGGAAATTGCTGCGCTCACTGGCATACACGGCTGGCATTACCGGTGTTGCACTACTTGGTTATATGCCAGTGTTAGCGCAGTGGAAGAAACGTGTTCGTCCGCCTGGGGCGCTCCAGGAAGAAACGTTTTTGTCATCCTGCATCAAGTGTGGACAATGTGTGCAAGTTTGTCCGGTTGAGGCGATTAAACTGGCAGATATTGATGAAGGTTTTGGCATTGGTGTTCCGTATATTGATGTGCGCAAGCAAGCCTGTGATTTTTCCTGTGACGGATTGCAATGTGTCCTGGCTTGTCCAACCGGCGCTTTGACGCATGATGTTGATTATCCCGCGCAGGTCAATATGGGTAAAGCGAGGCTGGATAAACCTGATACCTGCCTGGCCATGTTGGGCAAGGGGTTTAAAGGTGCCACCCGCAGTGGTGAAAATTTCAAAGGTGTGTTGCGTTTTGAAAAGATTAGCCGTTGGGATCCTGTGCCACTGGCTGATCAACAATTTGACCTTGAGATTTGTGATCTGTGTGTTCGGCTTTGTCCGATTGAAATCCGCGCTAATCAATGTGATGCAGGACACCCGCCGGGCGGTGATCATAGCCAGTGCCCGCCTCGCGCAATTAAACTGGTAGGAATTGAAAGTACCGGGGGTACAAAAAAGATGAAGCCAGAAATCCTTGACGGCTGTGTCGGTTGCGGTGTGTGCGAAATGGTTTGTCCAACAGCGGAGCCAGCCATTGTTGTTGATGTCAATGAGGAGCGCGGTATAGGGCGAAATCAATGGGAGCCTGCTGTGCAAGATATTAAAGCGGTTAAGGAATTAGGATAGAGGGAGATACGATGAGCGGTTTTGTAGAATCAATAAAAGTATTATTCGGTGCGGCACCTTCACGTCCCGATAAAGAGAAGTTTCCAGAAGAGGTTAAAAAACTTCATGCTGCCAAAAAATTTGACCCAAAGCGAATTGCAGCGATTCATGAGGAATTGGCAGAAGCCAAAAAACTCCCCCAAAAATGGCGTAGACGCCGCTGGGCAGTGCTGATTATTGTCAATTTATTATTTGTGCTTTCTTATCACCTGGATATCAGTCTGCTTGAAGGCGCACTCACGGCTTCGCGTTTTGTCGGGTTTCACATGGCTGATTTGAACTCGGCCTTGCAAGTCATGCTGGCTTATAAACATGTGGTGCTTAATCTGGTGATTGGAACCACGACCGTATTTATTATGTGGTGGCTGCTGGGTGGCCGTACCTTTTGTTCCTGGGTTTGCCCCTATCACTTAATAGCAGAGTGGGCAGAGTCCTTACACCTTTACCTGGTTGAAAAAGGCTGGGCGAAAGATCATCCCTTTGATCGTCGTACCCGCACCTGGTTCTGGTTTATTTTTGTGATTCTTGCCTTTGTTACTGGTTATACCGTCTACGAAACCATTTCTCCCACGGGTATACTTAGCCGTGCATTAATTTATGGCCCAGGCTTGGCCTTATTATGGGTTGCACTCTTACTCTTATTTGAGATTTTCTATTCGCGCCGTGCATGGTGTCGCTATGGCTGTCCGATTGGTTTAACCTACGGACTGGTCGGTTCCATTTCGCCGTTCAAGGTACAATACCATCTGGTGGATTGTTTGCACGAAGGCGAGTGCCGTAAGGTGTGTATGGTTCCGCATGTTCTGGATACCGTTATCAAAGGCAAGGCAAATGATATGGATGTGGATATTGGCGCAGATTGCACAAGATGCGGGCGTTGTGTTGAAGTGTGTCCAACCGAGTCATTGACGTTCAAATTTAAAGGAATCGGAGATAAACTTTAATAACCATGACGTTATTTCTTAAGCCTGAATCCCCTCCTCCTAGCAGGGGGAGGGTTAGGGAGGGGGTAGAAGGTTTAAGCAAACTGCTACCCTCTCTTCCTGCTAGGGAGAGAGGGCTTAACACGGTTTATATTGGGTATTTTACACATGATTAAAATTAACAAGGTCTCCAAATCCTTCCGTAAAAACAAGGTTCTGGATGGCATCAACCTGGATATTAACCGCGGTGACCGGATTGCACTGGTGGGTTCAAATGGTGCAGGTAAAACTACACTCATTCGCTGTTTGCTGGGCGAATATGTGCATGATGGTGATATCTTTATGGACGATTTAGAGCCACGCTCAAACCGTCAGGACGTGTTAAAAAAGATTGGTTTTGTGCCGCAGATTCCACCGCCATTAAAAATGCCGGTAGGGCAGTTAATTCAATTTGCAGCGGGCGTTTGTGATAGTGACCCGGAAAAAATGTATGCAGTATCAAGCAAACTTGGGCTGGATGCCAGCCAGTTCAAACATCAGCCGTTTGTAAAGTTATCAGGTGGTCAAAAACAGAAAATGCTGATTAGTATTGCGCTTGGGCGCGACAGTGAGTTTTTGATTATGGATGAACCCGCTGCCAACCTTGACCCGGAAGCACGTCATAATTTCTTTAGTTTGCTGGAAGAAAAGAAAAAAGACACCGCAATGATTATCTCTAGCCACCGCCTGGATGAGGTCGCATCGCTGGTTAACCGGGTCGTTGAGCTGGATCAGGGTAAGGTTGTGCTTAATGATCATGTCTCTGATCAGATTGATATGGATAGCGTGCTGGAATGCGCAGTAACATTAATACATGCTGACGATGCTTTTGCCAAAACCGTCAGTGAATGGGGATTCGTTTCAACGAATAATGGTATTACATGGAAAGGCCAGGTCGCAGGCCCAGACCGTTTGCGTTTTCTCGGTGTGTTGTCGCGTTATGCCGGGTTGTTAAGTGGAATAAAAATGGAAGATCAAGGCTAATGCCCGCTAATCATAAACTCAATATTACTGCAATCGACCCTTTTACAAAGGGGCGCGTTTTGGTTGTTTTTGCCACAATGCTGGTATCACTGGCTTCATTAATTTTCCTCACAGCCTGTGGTGAAGAGCAAACCACAGGCCCGGTCAAAGTCCGTTGGGATCGTGAAATCTGTGCGCGTTGCGCCATGGCAGTGAGTGACCGCAATTATTCTGCGCAAGTGCGTGGTGGTCGTAAAGACAAAAAAGCCAGGGTCTATAAATTTGATGATGTCGGTTGCGCCATCATCTGGCTGGATAAGCAAAACTGGAAAGATGATCCTCGAACCGAAATCTGGGTGAATGACCATCGCAATGGTCAATGGATCAATGCTAAAACAGCCTGGTATGTGAAAATGAAAAACACACCGATGGATTATGGCCTGGGTGCGCAAACTGAAAAGGTTGAAGGCGCGCTTAATTTTGAGCAGGCAAAGAAACATATTTACGAGGTTGAGCAACGCTTTAACCCGCACACAGGTTTACCCAGGGAAGTGCAAGGCTTGCAGCACCAAGCTGCTCCAGCGTCATCGGCTAAAACCGCAACAACCGCAACAATCTCCACAACAACGGCAAAAGACGATCAACAAAACGGAAACAACGATAAAAAATGAAACACTTAATGTTGACCGCCATGGCGGATATTAATGAATCACTACGCTCCCGCTGGTTCTTGATTTACACCCTGATTTTTGGTGGCATTGTTGTGGCGCTGTTTATTACGGGCCTGACTGAATCACGCGTTATGGGCTTTACCGGTTTGTCGCGTACCCTGGTGACTTACCTGCAAATCACCATGGCGATATTGCCCGTGTTTGTGTTGCTGACGACGGTACGCTCTGTCGCAGGAGATCGTGAAGCAGGCATTTTTGAATATCTGTTATCCTTGCCCGTTGGCCTGGCGAGCTGGTACTGGGGCAAGATAATAGGGCGCTTTGTGGTGGTGTTCCTTCCGGTGTTCCTTGCCATGATGCTGGCAGTCGTTTGGGCAGCACTCAAAGGTGCAGATATTCCCTGGGGGCAGGTATTGTTTTATACCTTGATGTTACTGGTGCTGGCGTGGTGTTTCCTTGGCATTGGTATGTTGATTTCCTCGCTGGCGCGCTCGGCGGATGTGGCGCAGGGGGCAGCTTTTTTAATTTGGCTGGTACTGCTTTTATTCCTCGATTTAATCCTGTTGGGACTCATGATCCAGAATGGCTCAAGCGCAGAAACTATCGTATTAATCGCTTTGTTGAACCCCTTGCAGGTTTTTCGCACGGG
>CAZPEE010000007.1:0-3947 GCA_964585525.1 uncultured Cocleimonas sp. | reverse complement strand
CTATGCAATATGACATCATACAACGTGAATTGGTTATCAACTTGTTAACTGAGCAGTGGAAACTGGATGAGTTACATGTTGACCAGAATATTCTTGGCCCTGTTGATTACGGTTGGGATCGTTATAAAAAATATCCTGATAGTTTTACATTTGGACAAGGCTTGCTGGCAGGTAGTACGATTCCCGGTGCACGGCGTTTGGTTTTTTGTTCCTTTAGCCCGCAGTGGGATGGTTTTTATATCTCCAGCATGGGCGGTGCTGCGTATACCTTTCATGGACTTGGGGCGGATTATGTGGCACTGCGTGGCCGTTGTACGACACCTAGCGTACTGGTTTTAAATAATAAAGATGATCAGGTCAGTGTGCGTATTGAGCCGCTTGACCCACATCCTTATTGGCAAGGCTACCAGGGGAGTGCCGAGGAAAAACTGATTGGTTTTTTCGGTTTGCAACAGTATTTGTTTGATACCTATAAAGATGAATATTTATCGGCCAAGCATGTTCGTGTTTTTGCTGTCGGGCCTGCCGCCGAAAATACGCCTGAAGGGATTATCGGTTCAAGCACTATCAAAAAAGGTAAAATCACGCCCGTGGTTGACTGGTGCGGACGCGGTGGACTGGGTAGCCGCCTGTTTCAACAACATAATATCGTTGGCTGTGTGTTTGGAGGCGAATGGAAAGATCCTGATCTTTTGACTTCAAAAGAGCTCAATAGCTATTTTATGGAGCACTTTGGGCAAAAAATGGCGAAGCTGGATATTGCTGTTACCGAGAAATATCGCTATTCCGAAAAATTTAATACCGGTGGCACCTTTGGCGTCAATATGCACCAGACCACAGACCGCCTGCTAACGTTTAATTACACCAGTGCCTATGCAACTGAAGATGAGCGCCGCACACAGCATAAAAACTTCATTGCCGATCATTATCTAAAGCAGTTTAATGAAGAGACGATTGAAACCAAAAACTTTGAACATTGTGGCGAGCCATGTGCGGTTGCCTGTAAAAAACTCAATGGTAAATACAAAAAAGATTACGAGCCTTATCAGGCATTGGGTCCGCAAACCGGCGTATTTGACCAGCGCGCCGCCGAGATTTTTAATGACCATATAGATGCCATGGGGCTGGATGCGATCCAGACAGGCGGTTATCTCGCCTGGATTATGGAATGTGTCGCAGAGGATTTATTCCCGCCAGAGGAGTATGGTTTTCCGCCTAAAACGGAATTGCGTTTTAAATTTGCCAGTAGCCCGGATGACTTTGATGTGGTCGAGGACAGCATGAAAAATGCCCACTATGGCATCGCGGTCATTAATGCCATTTTGTTCGACAAGCGCGCCAGTATTTTTCGCCAGGGCATTCGCGGTGCTGCCTATGAAATGGAAAAACGCTACGATACCGAGCCAATGCACCGCGCTGTTTTCCTCTCGCATGGTGAATATGGCTACATGGTGCCGAATCAATACTGGGTTCCCGGCATGGGTAGCCCAATGCCGATTATGGGCAAATACTACGTCTATTATGGCTCTGAATTTTTGATGCCCGACGCGCTGGGCGCACGTAATGTCGAGCGCATGACCTATGAGCTGTTTAGTGATAACACCGGTATTTGCCGCTTCCATCGCAAATGGTCAGAGTCGATTACCGATGAAATCATCAAGGCACATTATAAATTAAAGGTCGATTATAAACAGCATCAGTTTGATTTGGCAAAACAGATCAATGACCACGAAGGCAAGAAAAGTGTTCCCTGGGAAACCAAACGGATGGCAGACCTTTTATTGACCTTTCTTGAATACTGGGGTGATTTTGGTTTGAAAGATCCGCAACTTAAGCGCTGGATGAAACTGGCCGAAGAAGACAAACTACTTGCGGCACAGGCATTTTGGCAGTCCATTCACAAAGGTCAGGCTGATGCCTTTAAAGCGGGTGTGGATGCGTTGCCTGATATTTTAACGCCCGCCCAGGCAGCCGAAAGTTCCGATAAATAAGTCCTTGGTTATGGTGTGTGATATGACACACTATTAAAGCAATGCAGTCGGGTTGCAGAAAGTGTGTTCTATAATTCCAAACCTGAATCCTGTCTATGATCTTGCGTCTATTATTGCAGGATTCAGGTTTTACTATTTCCGAGTCGTTCATAAGTGCAAAAAAAAGATAACCCTAACCCTAAAAAATCCAGCAACCTGTGGACAATCGTCGCACTGTTAACCCTGGTTTTGCTGCTGTCCGTAAGTTACAAACTGAAGGATATGCTTAAACCGGGCATTGCAGCCAAAGCTGAGCTGGATGAATCCTGCGATCTTCGCAAAGGTGCTTGTCATGCTAATCTGCCAGGTGGTGGCAAAGTGACCTTTTCAATAACACCAAACACGATTCCGATCTTACGGCCACTACAACTTAATGTGAAAGTCGAAGGTGTTGAGGTGAGCAAAGCCGAGGTTGATTTTACCGGTATTGGCATGGATATGGGTTACAACCGGCCGAAACTTGAAGCGGTGAGTAAGGATCAGTTTCTGGGTAAAGCCATTTTGCCGGTGTGTGTACGCTCCCGGATGGACTGGGAAGCAAAGGTGCTATTGCAAACTGATCATGGGTTGATTATGGCGCCATTTCGGTTTTATACCGTTAAATGAGGTGATAGATGAATAAAAAAAATCTGTTTGCAGTGATATTGATTGCGGCTTTGAGTGTTGCTTTGGTCTGGGTACTGTTTTTCTGGAACCCAGGTGGTGGGCGGTCTGTTCAACATACTGATCTGGCGTTAAGCACAACACCGGTTGGTGGTGATTTTACTGTTGAAATCCAGGACAAGGATCTGTCTCTCAAAGACCTGCGTGGCAAAGTGGTGGTACTCTATTTTGGTTATACACAATGCCCGGATATTTGCCCGACCTCGCTGGCGTTACTGACCCAGGCACTCAACCAGTTAAACAAGGAGGAACTGGCGCAGGTGCAATCGTTATTTGTCAGTGTTGACCCAGACCGGGATAATGTGACCCGTTTAAAAGAATATGCCGCTTATTTTCATCCGAATATTATAGGCGCTACAGCCGAAAAAGAGGTCATCGACAAGATTGTAAAGCAATATGGTGCGGCTTATAAAAAAGTAGAAAGTGACTCCGCGGCGGGCTACCTGGTTGATCATTCTTCTTATACCTACCTGATTGATAAAAAAGGGAAATTGAGAAAAACACTGCCCCACGGAACCGCGCCTGAAATTGTCTTGCAGGAAATTCGCAAGTTACTGGCCGAATAGATCATAAACAATGACGATAGCCTTCCTGATTGGCCTGTTTAGTTCACTGCATTGCTTTGGCATGTGTGGCGGGCTGGTTGGCGCAATGACCATGAGCCTAACGCCAGATATTCGTAAAAACACTACCCAGCTTGGTTTGTATACACTGGCATACAATGCCGGGCGTATTTCAAGTTATGTGGCTGCCGGTTTACTGGTCGGTTATTTCGGGCAGGTTTTAAGAGACTTTCTGATGCCGGATGATGGTATTGCCGTGTTGCGGCTTATTGCTTCGCTATTGATTATTGCAATGGGCTTTTATATCGCCGGCTGGTTTCCCTGGTTTTCACGAAAATTTTCCAGAATTGAAAAAATCGGCGTGCCGTTGTGGAAAGTCTTGCAACCGATTGGACAACGCCTTTTACCCGTCAAAAATATCTGGCAAGCCTTCCTGTTTGGCGCAGTCTGGGGCTGGCTACCCTGTGGTTTGGTATATTATGTTCTGCTCACTTCTCCTGCTAAAGACGGCGCATTAAACTCGGCCTTTTTCATGCTGGCATTTGGTTTGGGTACACTCATCCCGATGATGGCAGCGGGTTTCCTGACAGGGCGCCTGGCACCTTTGCGCCAATCACAAAAAATCCGCTATTTCTCGGGAGCTGTACTTATCATAATGGGTGTGATCAGCCTGTTTCTGGCAACTGACCCC
>CAZPEE010000006.1:0-23898 GCA_964585525.1 uncultured Cocleimonas sp. | reverse complement strand
ATTGATCATTATAACATGCTTGATCAGTGGTGTTATGGGCAAGCAAATAATAAACTAACCCAGCATAAGGTCGCCTTCATCAAAGAATATCCGACAATAGTCTTATACGTTTCAAGTGGCTGGGGATATACCTAATAAAATTTTAAAATAAGCTCTCAAGTACTTGATTTTATGAAAATGGCAATCTATTATTATAACCAATAATGATTGATTATTAAAAATAATTTAATTAGCAAACAGGGATGTTTGCTTACGGCTAGATCATAGATCAAAAAGGGAGTTACCATGCGCAAAAAGATTTTGCTTGCATTTGTGTTTTTATTTTTAGCTCATGCAGCATTAGCTTATGCAGCCAAGCCAACACATGCCTGGGTAAGAACCAATCCAGGTGGCGGCGGTGCCATTTCGATGGTTGGTGCAACCAAATCCGGTGTCATGATAGCGGCATCTGATTTAAGCGGTATTTATCGCAGCAATGATCATGGTGCAAGCTGGACGCCATTGGGTGCTAATAACGGACTGATCAATTCTGGTGTAAACAGCTTAGGCTTTCATGCAACCGATGGTAACACCTTCTATATTGGCAGTTATCTAGGCTTATATAAAACCGTTGATGGCGGCAATACCATTTATCAAGCCAAACTGGAAACAAAGCGCCAACCCAATGCCCAAGACCCGAGTAAAGCCGATGGTTTAATTGAAGCTATCGGCATGTCTTTTTCAAAACCTTCTGTGGGTTATCTGGCACATTATGAAGACTGGGCGCCTGAACTAACCTTTATGAAGACCAGCGATGCAGGTGAAAGCTGGAAAATTGTTAAAACAACTGGTATCCCGCCTAAAGCCAGAATTTTGAAAATCGTGGTCGATTATAAAGACAGCGAAACCATTTACGTGGTAACAGGAAAAGCCCGCTTCGGTTGTGGCCCGGCAGAATTATACAAATCCACAGACGGCGGCAAAAGCTGGGAAAAACGTGCCGGGGATGTGGGCAAGGAGGCTGGTATCAACAAGCAGGATGAAAGTGACATACTGGATATTGACCTTGACCCGAGCAACCCGGACAAACTATACATCAGCACGTTTAAAGCAGGAAAATGTATTGATAGCAAGGGCAATGAGGTTGACTATGCTGCGACAGAAAATAGCGAATTTGAAAATTATATTATTGGTGCCGATAAAAATGGAAATGGTATAGAAAATGTTGGTGCCGTGTATCAAAGCACAGATGCTGGTTTAAGCTTTACAGCACTTCAACCTAAAGATAACAATGGCAATATTATCAAGGGCGTTACCGGTATTTTATCCGTTGATCGCAATTCGCCCCATATTGTCCGTGTGGTCGAGATTCTGCACCCGTATGACTGGAATGAAAAGGCAGGCACATGGGAACTTGATAGCAACAACCCTGAAAAGAGCACGCATGCCGGGTTGATTAAAAACTGGAAAAGAGGCTATGCGAAAAACCAGTATGCCGCATTTGCGCCCAGCTTTTTTGGACTGAACAAAACACTCAGCAAAGACCTGTTTAACTCTAATAACTTCTATGGTTCCTTTGGCCAATGGGCCTGGGCAAGCTTCGATGCGGGAAAAACGCTTAATAACGTCACGACGAAACCTGTTGGTGCGGATGCGTGGCGCTCAACGGGTGTTGAAAATATTACTGGACATGTACTGGATGTGAACGATGCAGACCCCAATATTATTTATATGGGGGGCTATGACATAGGCTTCTGGGCCAGTCAAGATCATGGTTTATCATGGACACGTTACCAGCCCGACTGGAATCATAAAAATAACAAAAACGTATACGATTACAGGCTCTATTCCTGGGATATAGGGGGACTTGATTATGACCAGAAACCACCCAAACCCATTGATGTCGATCCTGACCTGGCACAACACGGTTCAGGTTCCAATATTTCTACCCTGTTAAGTGACCCCAAAAAAGCCTCAACTGTTTGGGCATCATTTAGCCGTGAACAATATGCAGGGCAAGACGGTGACGCGCGTACCGGTCTATTCAAAAGCACCGATTTTGGTAAAACCTGGGAGCTCATACATAACGGGCTTCCAGCCATTAACACATCACTGAAATATTATGGCCTTTCAATTGACCCACAAAGCCCGGTTGGCAAGAGAACCCTGTTCTTAAGTGTTGACAACGATATTTACACATCAACAGATGATGGTGAGAGCTGGAAAAAGGTACTGGATAAATCCATCTCAGGGGGGTTGAAATTCACCCAGGTCGACCACAAGGACAAAAAACTGATTTACGCCGGCGGCGAAGGCGGCTTATGGCGCAGTCAAGATGGCGGTACAAAGTGGCAACAAATCGGAGGGACATACAAAAAAGAGATGCAGGGAAATTACCCCGGCATGCGCGATGATATTATACCTACCGACCCTATTCGGGATGATAATGATAAAATAACCACGCAGGCATGGGAGGGTGTGTTTGACATCAAAACTGACCCAAACCACAAAAACCGGGTTTATGTGACCGCATTTGGCAAAGGGAAAGGCTTGTACCGTTCTGATGATGCAGGTATCACCTTTAAAAAACTGCTGACGGATGACCATATGCGTGGCGTGGCGATTGCACCACAGGATTCAAACATCGTCTACGCAACCTCATCAGAAAGCTATTACTCTGGTGCTAACGGCAACTCACTGGGGATACAATTTTCTGCTGATGCAGGCAATACCTGGCAGGATGCCAATGACGGCATGGCGTGGAATTATGGCGGCATGATAGAGATTGAAGCAGGAACAAATCCCAACGTCTGGGCCTGGTCACCTGGAACGGGCGTGCAATATTCACCCGTAGCCAAGGCGTTTATTACAGATACCGACAAGGATGGCTTGCCCGATGCCTGGGAAGATGCCAACGGGCTTGATAAAAATGACCCTCTGGATGCTCTGCAAGATAGCGATCTCGATGGTTTAAACAACTTACAGGAATATCAGCACAACACCAATCCCAAGCAACGCGATACTGACGGCGATGGGGCAACCGATGGCGATGAAATCCATGCTGGAACAGACCCGCTTGATGCCAATAGCAAGCCAGTAGTGGCGAATATACCCAGTTCTTCGACATGGTCACTGATCATACTGAGCCTGTTACTCTATTTGTCTTTTGTCTACAGAAACCGGCAACTAACCCTTATCAATTGAGACAAATCAATTGAGACAAACGGTTTTTGATGGCCTGGAGCGAAAACTGTAAAAACCGGGTACATAGTCAAATACGGCATAGCAATGTTCATACTGCAATTCACGGTTTCCCGTAAAACCAACGCTTTTGAGTACGCCAATATCCTGCCAGCCATCATTATTGAAATCTTCAATCACGATATATTGGCCAGTGTAATCATTGAGCAAATTACTATTGACCCGTTTTAGCCGTGTTGCAGGCAGTTGTGTCTGGTTTTGCGCCTGTGCATAAACGTATGAGCCTTTTATAAAAACCTGCACGGACTGTTTGTTCGAGCTAAAAGACCATGTACCCTGCCCCTGATAATTTTCATAGCGGTTATTTGCCTGTACCGACAAAGCATAAAAAAACAGTCCCAAAGGTAAAACAAGCATTTTCAATATTTTCATCGTTCTTCCTGATATGGTTTCATATTCTCGGACTCCCTTTAGCCCATAAGGTTCTACTACAGATAAACAGCAATTCAATCAACATTAACAACATTCATTAAACCACGGAATTGTAGACTATTTTTCTGTATACTTGAACTTGCCTCATAACTTGCTGACTAAAAACAACAGGCATAGTGGACATGGCAGGCTTAACAATAAGTCTTTATAAAGGAATTAAGGGGATATGCAATGGCAGTGTTTAGCACTCAACGGTTTGGATTAATCATAATGGGCTTACTTTTATCATTTTTTCTTTCTGCCTGTGGCGGTGGAGACAGCAATTCACCAACAGCGTCCATCCCTCCCCCCGATGATTCTGGAACAGCATCCATCAAGTGGTTGACAGGCGGTAAAATAACCATTGCTGGCTCTGCCAAACCAGGTTCTTCCGTTAAAATCACCTTCAATGATGGTTCTACGGTTACCGCGATTACCTCTGCTGCTGGAAAATACACAGCGACATCACCAAAACCGATTGTTGATAACAACGGCAATATTGGTAAATCCATCAGGATTGAAGCTATCAAGGCAGATCAAAATGAGACCCGCACCACGACCATTACGGTTCCTGAGCCGAAAACCAGGCAAGCCAGGCTGGTTGCCAACCTTGCACCTGTAGTCAGCGATCCTGGCAAACTGGCTGGTGTAAAATACCGCAGCTCTTTTTACAATGGCGCTGGCACAAGCGATAAAAATGGAGAAATCCATTACAAAGAGGGTGAAACCGTTACTGTCAGTATTGCGGGGAAAGATTACCTTATCAGCCCGAAACCTGTTGTCGACCTATCTGAAGTTATCGGGACAAACCCTGATACACAACAAAATTTCAAAACACTGCTGATTTCACTGGATAAAGACCATAACGCCAGCAACGGCATTGACTTAAATGGTGTTACTGCCACGATTGACCCCAGCCACAGTACCCGCGAGGTAAACAAACGGCTTTATAAAGCAACCGGGGAAATGCCCGTACTCTTGTTCAAACCGTCACTGGGCATCAACACCGAAGCACCCCAGGGTGGTGTTGATACAGTAGGTCAGGCCATGCCTTTTGTGGATATTTTCAGAACGGCTCGCCCGTTTGCCGAATTATCATCAACCAAAACCCAATACGATGCAAACGGCTGGCCAACCAAGCTTGACCCGGATATTGGTTACGCCAGGACCAAAGTGCTGCAAGGCACATTGTCCGGCGCAATCCCCAATGGCAAATATACCCTCGTATACGAAGGTGAAGGCAAATTGGAACTCGGCGGGCAGGCAATTGCCAACGTCACCGGGTTAAGCGACCGCAAAGGCTTTACCTTTGACTTTATATTAAAAGATGAAGCCAACCCGGAAGCCAATGCACTCAGTATCATTATTCGCGATATTAGCCCGGACAATTACATCAAGAATATTCGCATTGTCATGCCTGGCGGCACCTGCCAGACGAACCAGGGTGAATATAATCCGTTTATTCATGTCAACTCGCAATCTGAATGCCCCGAAAATACCACCTACAGATCATTTGCCGGGCGTCTTGGGCAAAACCGTAATGACATCATTTTCAACCCGGACTACCTGATGTTTTTGCGCAATTTCAAGGTTATCCGCATGATGAACCTGATGGAAGCCAGCCATGGCACACACAACTGCCTGGTTCCACTGGAAAATGGTGAAGGTTCCAAGCTGGACGAAGCCTGTCTGACACAACCGCTTGAATGGTCTGAGCGCGCCAAACTGGATGATGCCGTCTGGGGTGGCAATGATGGCCGCACCCCCTATACCAAACGCAATGGCGTACCCGTAGAGGTGATTGTTTCTCTGGCTAATACCGTGAACCGCGACATATGGGTTAATATGCCACATGCCGCAACGGATGAATATATTAGCGAGTTTGCCAACTATACCGCGGAGCATCTCAAGGATAACCTCAAAACCTATATCGAATACGCTAACGAGACCTGGAACAATGGTTTTCTGGCACATCACTATGTCGAAAAACTGGGCTTTGATAATAACCTGGATAAAAACATACCAGCACGTTTTAGCAATTCAAATAGCCGTGATGGTGAGTATTTTGCCCGTTTGCGCTATTACAGCCAGCACTCTGTAGAAATTTTCAAACTCTGGAAAGCTGCCTTTCATGATAATAATGACCGTTTGATCCGGGTACTTGGCACCAGTCAGGGTGATACTATCCTGACTGAAGAAATGATTAAACACGTGGGGCAAGACGAGGTTGATGCCATCGCCATGGCACCCTACTTCTTTGGCTGCATCAGCCACCCACTGGATCGCCGCGACCCTTGCCCGGATGCCAAGGTATTACTCGAAGCAACCACTGTTGATGACCTGTTTGAGATTATCGACCAGGATAAATCCATCGACCCCAGCGCACTCTCCAGCACCTTGAATAAAATCGCGGTACAGGCCAAAATGGCATCAAAATACAACTTGAAACTACTCAGCTATGAAGGCGGTCAGCACCTCACCATCATGGGTGATATGGGCAACCTGGATGAAGCCAATAAACAACGCTTGCGCCTTTTGTTTAAAAAAGCCAATCGTGATCCACGTATGAAACAACGCTATGAAACACTGCTAAACGGCTGGAAAGACCTGTCAGATGAAGGCACAACACTGTTTACACTGTACACCCTGCCGCAATCGTTTTACCGCTTCGGCAACTGGGGCATAAAAGAACACCTGAACAAATCACGTAAAGAATCACCCAAATACGACGGCGTTATGACGTTTCAGGAACGTGTTGGAAAATGTTGGTGGGATGGCTGCGAATAAGTCCGCACGACTGATTTACGGGCTGCTTGGCATAATACTGTTCAGCAGCCCAACAACTCCCGCCAAAGAAAACATAAAAACTTCAGCAACCCCGCTGAGTGAAGGCAAAGACTGGTTCATTGATTTTGACCGGCATCCCACCGGGGCATACACCCGTGCACAGCTCAGTGGCGACTGGAATACACCCCAATGGGCAATGGGCAGAAACCTGGTTTCCGTTGTTAACGGCAAAAAGGCATACCAGGCTAGCGGCAAACAAACGACAGGGAAGTCCCTGGAACTACACTACCCGAAAGGCAAATCCAGCTGCAAACATCCGCTTGATTGCATCCTCTGGCCAGTTGATTTAGGTATAAAATCTGATTCACTCTACTACGGCTTTCGCTTTAAACTCAGCGCCAATTTTGATTATGTAAAAGGCGGCAAACTACCGGGTATCTCTGGCGGACGGGGCAATACCGGCGGCAAGGTTCCCACCGGAACCGATGGCTGGAGCGTACGCATGATGTGGAACGATGAAGGCAGGCCTGTGCAATATGTTTACCACCCGGAACAGCCGGGCAAATGGGGTGATGCGCTCTTCTGGGATTACCCCGGTGCCATCAAACGCGGCGTATGGCATACGGTACAAACCTTCGTTAAGCTCAACACACCGGGAAAACATGATGGCATCATCAAAACCTGGCTCAATGGTAAACAGGTGCTGGAAAAAACCGGCATGCGCTTCAGGGATAACAACCGCTTACAGATCGACCGCTTTCTATTCGTCTCATTCTTTGGGGGGAGCGGCCCGCAGTGGGCACCTAAAACAGGCCAGACAGCCTGGATTGATGATGTACGTTTTTCACTGCACAAGCCGGTATTTCGATAACGCCATCAAACCTTTGCAATAGGCAGGGTAATTTCAAACAAAGCTCCCTGCCCTGTTTTTATACATTCGATACGTCCATGTGCCGCTTTTAAAAGCGACTGGATAATACCCAGCCCCAAACCTGTACCGCCATCTTCACGGCGGGTAGTGAAAAACGGTGTGAATACTTTCTTGCAATTGGCATCAGAAATGCCGGAACCATTATCATGTAGTTTCATCACAAGTTCATTGTTATACGACAATCTTAGTTGAATATCCATTTGGTCGGCGCCATGTTGCAGGCTATTGCGAAACAGGTTTTCCAGAATCGAGTAGAGTTCTTGCTCGGCGATACCAACCATCAGTCCTGATTTCATATCAATAGCCTCTGAATCCAGCTTAAGCCTTAAGCCCTGTTTTTTATAGACTCGCGTTAAATTATCCAGAACAACGTTCAAATGACAACTTGCAGAACTTGAATTCAACGAATCCGCCCTTGCCTGCTCCAGCAAGCCATTTACCAGGCGCTCCATTCTTGAGGTATCTTCCTGCAAATTTTTCAAAAAACGCATACGCTGTTCTTCTGGCATATCTTCGCCATGTTCCTGCAATAACTCCAGTGCCCCCTGCATCGACGTTAGAGGTGTTTTAAATTCATGGGAAACATGCGAAGCAAATGTCTGGATGTAAGCAGAGCGCTCATGCAACGCCTGTGACATTTCGGAAAAACTATTGGACAGTTTAGATAATTCATAGGTGCCGGGTTGATGCAGTACGTCCACAGTTTGCAACTCACCTTTCGTTACTTTTTGGGTTTGTTCAATCAACTCCCGAATCGGCCTTGATATCCTGGAAGAAATAAATAATACAAACAGCCCCGTTAAAACGAGCAAGGTCAATGAGACAAGAAAGACTTTTTCCTTAATACCATAAAGGTGCTTGAGAATATTTTGCGGGGTACGTGACAGGTAGACCACACCATAAACCTTGCCCTGATCCATAATCGGGTAAGCAGTAAACACACGCACACCAGTGCCACGGCTAATGGATGCGATGGATGGCGGAGGCTCATCGGAAATACGCTCCCGTAACACAGGGGTATAATGCCCCTGTAAGGCTTGCTGCACCTCTTTGACATGCGCTAATGAACCACCCAGCTCGGCGGTGCCAGATACAACGACACCGTTTTGATCTAAAATACGCATACCGGCAAGGGTGATTTTTTGTGAATTTTTAAGGATATTCTGCATCTTCCTACCTGCAATCTGCGCAGGGTCTGGCTGGACTGGACGATTCATCACTGTCCTAACAGCAGGTCGCCGGGGTAAAACATCATTTTTGGAAAAATCCAGTTGTGGTGCTAATGGCGTATATTTGCCATCATCCATAACATGGTTTTTGCCAATCAACTCACGGTAAACGGATGACAAAACCGCTGATTGCATGATCAGTTCCAGCTCGGTTTGACGTACCAACTGGTTTTCATAAAAACGGAAAAAAAACAAGCTGCCCAATGGCAAGAATAATACAGACAGCATCACCAGCAGTAAAATGGTGCGCAAACGAAATAAGCGCCGCAACTTTGGTTTGGCGTTTATAACAGGCATGGTCTATTCACACCGCCCTAACCGGTAACCGACGCCATGTTGTGTGTCAATAATGGATTGGCATCCTGCTTCGGAAAACTTTTGGCGCACATGGCGAATATGGCTGTCGATAGTACGATCACTGACATAGACAGTGTTTTGATACGCACGGTCCATGATCACATCACGGCTAAAGACACGTTTTGGTTGAGCAAGAAAAAGCGCCAGAATGGCGAATTCGGTAGCAGTAAGCGATAAGGCGGTATCATCCCACCATACGGTATGTTGCTCCTGGTTCAAACGCACCAGCCCCTGCTGTATTTCATTTGTTTCACAAGCCTTGCTGGAAGGGTTTAGTCGGGCCCGCTTTAAAATCACATTAATGCGTGCAACAAGTTCGCGTGGGCTAAAGGGTTTGGTTACATAGTCATCACCACCAATTTCCAGCCCCAGAATCCGGTCAATCTCATCATCACGTGAGGATAAAAACAGGATCGGTACATCAGACGTTTTACGGATTTCACGGCAACACGCCAGCCCATCCATTTCTGGCATATTAATATCCATAACAAGTAGGTCGCTAGGCATATCTGCAAAACATTGTAAAGCTTGTACCCCATCATTTGCCTGCACTACCTTCATATTTGCCTTTTCAAGGGCAAAGCTGATCACTTCCCGGATATGTGGGTCATCGTCAACTACCAGTATGTGTTTTTGACTCATGCTTATACTTATCCTTAAAAGACAATCCTTAACAGATGTCTGGCTATCCTGATTACAAAATTAACGTTATGACATTAAACCGGTAAGCCGTGCAAGCATAATGCTCAAAATGTGCAGATTTTTTGCATTCTATGCCAATCACTTTTTCACAAACCAAAATCCCTGCATAGGCAGGGATTAAACGTAGAGTGTTTCGTTAAACAGCTGCTTTCTAAGCACCAATAAGGCTGAATAACAACAAAGCCCCTTGTATAGGGGCTTTGTTGTTTATTACTTTATGTTGCTATCAATCAAGCTTTATGGTGCGGATCCACCACTGAGTCTGCAAGGCTGACAGGTAATAACCTTAATATTTTCATACCAAATATCACTATCGCGATAGCCAATGCAAAACCACCAACACCTAACATGAATTCAGCAAGTGTTGAGGAATAATGATTAACAACGCCATCATAAAAACTACTTGAAACGTCTGCATTAGGGAACAAAACAAGCGGATAGGATTGTCCGCCAATTAAATTGACGTAAATAAAGAAGAAGCCACCTAAAATAGCTGAAGTAGCAGCGAGCACTAAAGCAGTCCGGTTATTTTTAAGGAAACGGCACCAAATCAGGAACATGGGCAACAAACCACCTAAAAATATTTGGCCAAACCAGAAATAACCAGAAAACTCACCCTTAAGTATAAACGCTTCAATACCGTGATGTTCGGTAGCATATAAGTTAGTCAAGTGACGTGCCAGTTCAAAAAACAGGGTTAACGCGATAAATATAGCCAGCGAATAACGTAAGCGGTTTAGTACTGCATCTCCTAGCTCACGCCCGGTAAATTTAAACGATGCCATCAACAACAGGGTGTAAATAGCGGTACCAAAGACATACGAGGCAATAATGAATAAGGGCCCCATAATGGCAGCATCATAATATTGGCGAGAAACCAACCAGCCAAAGATTGACCCTGTACCCATGGTCAGCAGGAAACGCCAGATCATATTGGCAATACCGACTGGTTTATATAATGTTTTGGCGATTTTTCTGCGGTCCATCATACTCCATAGGTACACCGCGAGAATGGCAATAAACCCCGAATAAAGAATCATATTCCAGGCAAAAATGGACTTGAAATTCATGTGCCCTTTAGCCATCTCAATAACATGATCCATATCACCCAGGTCAAGCAAAAGGACAAGCAAGCCACCGATTAATAATGCAGCGGCAAGAAATGCTGATAAGCGACCTAATGGCTGGTATATTTTTTTACCAAAAACGGTTCCGATGGTTGCTATATTGGCAGCACCAGAGGAAGCAACGATGAGGAAAATAGCAAACACATGAGGCATTCCCCATACGATTTGATTATCCATTCCGGTAACGTAGTGCCCATGATGATGCATATAGAGAAACGAAAAAACACCACCTAAGACCAAAAGGCCAAATAGCCCAAGGATTCCCCAGTAACCGATGCCATTGTTTTTTACTTCACTAAAGATTGCTTTTGTTGCCATGCTTATATCCTTAACTCCATTATCCCCAGGAACTAAATGCCCCAGTATCGAACACCGGTATTTAACCCAAGATCAGCACGGATTTGAGTTCCACCATATTTTTTCAATGCTTTGCTGATATCACTTTCAGGATCGTTTAAATCACCAAAAAGCAAAGCCTCAGAAGCTGCCTCTACACAGGCAGGTTTTTTACCTTCATCAACACGGTTTACGCACATGTTACATGACTCAACCGTACCTTTACCGCGTGGAGTGCCAGGCAGTTGATCAATCAAGGTTTCATGTACAAAGCTCCTCGCTTTATAAGGACAGGCCATCATACAATAACGACAACCAATACAAACATGTTTATTAACCTGTACGATACCATCTGCACGCTGCATGGAAGCACCAGTAGGACAGACATCTACACAGGGTGGGGTTTCACAATGCTGACACATCACAGGTAGATCGGTCGTATGTTTAGTCAGCTTCTCAGTTACCTTAACCTTGCGTATCCACTGTGATTGCTGTGCGGCATTCGAATCTGGATCATCACCCCAGCCATGTTCTTTTTTACATGCTGTTACCATGGCATCAATACCGGAATCACCAAGCTTGTTGGTATCAATGAGCATACCCCAGCGAACCTTGTCAGTTACGGGTTGATCAGCAGGTTTAGCCTGAACTTCCCGTAAAAGAATACCGGGTGCAATGGTAACGGCTGCTGCTACGGTTCCTGTAGCAACCGCAGCGCCAGACAAAAACTTGCGACGATAAGAATCAATATTACTCACTGCTTGCTTCTCCGCTATGAGGGTTCATGTCAACCGATGCAACAGATTTGCCCACCTCGGTTGCTATCGTTGTATCCGTAGGTTTTGCTGTTTTTGCTAACGTTGTTGTGACAGAAGATGTTTCATTGTTAGCCGTACTATGCCCGCTAACCGGATGATCAACGTGGCACTGGAAACAGTCAGGGTCAGCAGCAACATAGTTATGGCAGGTGGCACAGAAATGCTCGGGATTTTCATGGCGTAGTACCTTGCCATTATGTTCGGCTGGCACATGACAATCAATACAGCCCTTTAAACTGTTTTCCCTGGTACGGATACCCCTGATCACAGTCTCATCACGTTTATGCCTCAAAAGATCCATATGGTCTTTACGAATATGAGAGATATGTGCCTGAAGTTCTTTATCTGTATCAAACTGCTTAACCGCCTTCATTAATTTAGGCGGTTGACCATTATCACACGCACTTAGCGCGGTAACAATAAACAGCAACAATGAGACAATTAGGGTTAAACGTGATTTTTTGGGGACTGTACCGAGCATAGTTTTTCCTGAATGGTTCAACCAATACCCTATGTCTTAGCTATTAAATAAGAGACAGGGTATTGGTTATTGCAAAACAATTCTGAGAAAGGAAATGGTTTTAAGCACCAAGACCCATTTCAATATAGCCAGTTGGACATACATCAGCACAAATATGACAACCAACACATTTATTGTAGTCAGTATCAACATAACGCCCTGTGGTTGATTGATCCTTCTTCACCCGGAATACTGCATCCTGAGGACAGTAGATAACACAGTTATCACATTCAAAACACAGGCCACAGCTCATACAACGTTCGGCTTCTGCAACAACCTGCTCTTCTTCCAGTGCATTCATTCGCTCAACAAAATGACCAAGGACTTCATCTTTACCCGGTACATCTTCGGTACGTTTAAACCGGTCAACCTTTTCAAAATGACCCAGGAATAGCTCACTTGATGAAATAATTTCATGTTCAGAACGGTCATCATAGTTATGTACTGCATAGTTATCACTATCTGTGCCACGCAAATCTTCTTCCTTGCCTTCGTCGTAGCTCACTGGAGTGAGATTATATTCTTTCAGTTTATCCAGTATATCGAAGTGATGCTTGTCAACCTTGGGACGTTTTTCCAATTTTTCATCATTATGTACAAGGTAATGATCAATGGTTTCAGCAGCAATAGATGCCTGGCCAATCGCCGTTGTTAACAGGTGAGGACGTACAATATCGCCCGCAACGAAGTGACCTTCTTTACCAGGAACCTGATAAAACGCATCTGCATCAATCGCATTTCGATCATTGCCAAATTCTTCAACACCTTCCAGGTCACCAAACTGACCGATTGCAGACACAATCAAATCAGCTTCAATCAAGGTTTCTTTTCCACCTTCTTTTGGCTTGGGTACATTTCCATCCATAACAGATTCTACTACCTTCAAGCCAATGGCACGCCCATTGTCATCAACAACAATTTCTGTTGGCATAACTTCCGTAAGGATGGTTACACCTTCAATTAAGGCATCCTGAACTTCGTGTTCTGCCGCTGTCATCTCATCCAGTGGGAATAATGAGGTTAAGGTAACCTCACACGGGGCTTTATTATCTGGTTCGGAGTCGTGTTTAGTCTTACCCGTAGCCGTATCTTCCGGCTTCTCATTGTAATCAGCTAATGTTCCAATACGACGTGAAACAGAAACCACGTCGATAGAGGTATCACCACCACCCACACAGACAACTTTGGGTGCGGTATATTTCATGTTACCAAGATTAAAGGCTTCCAGGAATTCTACCGCAGTAACGGCATTTGGCACATCATCCCAGTTATCGACAAATAAGCCGCGTCCTTTCTTACAACCCAGTGCCCAAAGGATTGCATCATAATCTTTCTCCAAAGACTCAACGCTGACGTCTTTACCAACACGTGTATTCAGTTTGACTTCAACGCCGTCCATGTCGGTGATTCGTTTGATTTCGGCATCCATCTTGTCGCGAGGCACACGATAGCCGGGGATACCATAACGTGCCATACCACCAAGTTGAGGATGGTCATCAAAAATTGTGGAAACATGACCCATTTTGCGAAGCTGGTATGCTGCAGCCATTCCCGCAACACCGCCACCGATAATGGCGACTTTCTTGCCTGACTTTGGCGTAGAATCATCAAAGGTCAAACCGGCTTCTGTTGCCTGGTCACCAATGTATTGCTCGACTGAGTTAATACCCACAAAGTCATCCACATCATTACGGTTACAACCATCCTGACAAGGTGCAGGACACACTCGACCCATCATGGATGGGAATGGGTTGGCAGCAGTAGAACGACGGAATGCGTATTCCTGCATGGTCATATCACCCGCAGGTTTTTCTATGCCACGAACGATTTGCAACCAGCCCCGAATATCTTCGCCCGAAGGACAGCTACCCTGACAGGGTGGTGTTTTCTGAATATAGGTAGGACACTTATATGAAGTATCCTCACGGAAAATAGCATCTTCCATGCTATCCCACGTATCATCTCCTTCTTCAAAACGTCTGAATGTGAATCCTTCTAATGTTTTATCATCAGGTGAAGTTGCCATGCTTATTCTCCTTGCTCAAATCCAATCGGACTAGATTATCTAATTTCGTTAATGTTAATTAACTGTCAACTATACTTAAATAGCGCCAGCCTATTATTTATCTTCTGTATCTTATTTCTCTGCTTTTTCAGCAGCTTCTTTTTCAGCAGCTGCTTTTTCACGCGCTTCTTTTGCCGCAATACGTTCAGCTTCTTCTGCCGCATCCCTGGCCTCGATTTCTTCTTCGGTTAATTGCCCCGTCATAATCAATGCATTGCTCACCAACTGGTGGACACTGACAATTTGATCCATGGTAAAGCCGTAATAAGGAATGACCTTGGTAAATTGTGATTTACAAATGGCGCAAATTGCTGCCATGTGAGTGACACCATGATGCTCGGTAACATGTTTTAACGCTTCCATTCTTGGTTGCGCACCTTTAACACGAATCTCCATCAGGTCATCGGTGAGGATACCACCGCCACCACCACAACAGTAGGTAGCATCATGAATGGTATCTGCAGGCATATCGACGTAATTATTACAAACAGCCTTGATAACATTTCGTGGAATCTCAAATTGTCCACCAGGCTTGTCACCCATACGTGAACCACGGGCAATATTACAAGAATCATGGAAAGTCAGCGTCATGTCATCATTCAATGATTTATCAATGTTAAGTTTCCCTGACGCAAGGGCAGGTTCAGTAATTTCAAGAACATGCTGTGGAATCGGATAATTCTGATCAAGAAAATCAAAAGGTCCTGCCAGTGTATTCAAGAAACTGTAGGCAACACGCCAGGCGTGGCCACATTCACCAAACACAATGCGCTTAACACCAAGATCAATCGCTGCTTTGCGTATACGCAATGAAATCTTACGCATATTCTCGTAACTACCGATAAACATACCGAAGTTAGCACCTTCGGAAGCATAGGAGCTCATGGTCCAGTCCAGACCCAACTCATGAAAAACTTTAGCGTAGCCCATCAAACCATCAACATGGGGTTCGGCGAAGAAATCCGCGGACGGCGTGATAAGTAAGATATCAGAACCTTTTTTATCCAGCGGTAATTTTACCTCAACGCCTGTATCATCAAAGATATCCTCTTCAAGTCCTTCAAGTGTATCGGCTAGTGCGCCTTCCGGAAGACCAAGATTATTACCAATCTTATGAACCTTACCCATGATCTCGGTACAGTATTTCTGACCCATACCAATATGATCAAGAATTTCGCGAGCCGCCATGGAAATTTCTGCGGTATCAATGCCATAAGGGCAGAAAACAGAACAACGACGGCACTGTGAACACTGGTGATAATAGTTATACCAGTCTTTAACAACATCCTCTGTAAGCTCTTCTGCGCCAACAAAGCCTGGCATACCTATTTTCGCAAAAAACTTTCCCGCAAAAGTAAAATAGTAACGGTAAACTTTTCTTAATAAATCCTGGCGCGCCACAGGCATGTTTTTGGGATCGGTAGATCCAAGAAAATAGTGGCACTTATCCGTACAGGCACCGCATTTGACACAAATATCCAGATAAACCTGCAAGGAACGGTAGCGTCCTTTGAGGTCTGCCATTTTATCTAATGCGCGTTCTTTCCAGTTTTCAACCAGGGTATCAGCATCACCATAATTCTCAACGCTCTCAGGCATTTTAAAATCAGTTGGAAAATGCATGAATTCCTGGAACTCCTGTTTAGCCACCCAGGGACCATGCCTTTTCATTGCATCCGGCTGAATTTTTGGAATATCCAGGATTCCTTCTTCGCCGGTAACTTCTGGTATTTCGTAATCAGCCATTAATATTCTCCAAAGTCCTTAGCAACTTGCCTTAACATTAATCCAACTCATCCAGGTATAGCTTACCCTGCTTCTCAAGTTCGGCAGCCCAAGGGGCAAGATGACGCTTCTCACGGGGGTTATCGACCTGATTACGGGTCGGGCTGAAGAAGACTCCGGGCGCGTGTAACAATTTACTAATAGGGAAAATAAACATTAGGGTTACAACCAGACCCAAGTGAATAAGTAAAGGCAAATCAGTGGGCAAAGGCTGCCAATCAAAAGTAATGAGTCCTCTGAAGAAGGCTTTGACCATGACGATATCGGTATGGGCACCAAAGAAAGACATCATCATTCCAGATAAACCGATAAAAATAAGAAGGCCTAACATCGCCCTATCAGATGGTGACGTAATATATCGCACACGGTCAATAAACATGCGTCGAGCCAGTAAACCGAGCAGCGCGAGGACAAAGACAAATGCAGCATAACGGCCAAAAGGTTGTATCATGTCAATGACACTCCAAACAGGATCCAGAACATAACGGAAGTGGCGAATAACAATAAACAGCATGGCATAATGAAAAGCAAAACCAAGCGCCCACAATAATTTATCGGAGCGATACAAGCTTTTAAACAACAAAACTTCTTGCAACATACGAATGACCACGCCACCCTGGGTAACAGGAGCGGGAGTCGTTGGTATTTTTAATGGCGCTGGGGTCTTCCAGTAAATCCGGATTTTGTTTGCAACACCCAGTATTAAAACCAGGGTTGCAGCCCAGAATAAAATGGCATAAATAACACCAATAGCATCTTGCACGATACAACTCCTAATACTTATGATTTCTTTCTTTTTCAGAAGCTTACAGAGGATATATAGAAAAACCCTACATTACGCAGACACAATAAACTTTTGAAAAAGAACTCGGGGAAAGCTATCAGCCTAACCCCGAAATTTCTTTATTGCTATGTCAGTTTAAAACTTAAACACAACCTGTTGGCTTTGGAAGACCAGCGTATTTACATGCTTGCTTACCAGGCCCATATGGGAATAAAGAGTAAAGATATTTAGAATTACCTTTATCTTTTCCAAGACGCTTACCAACAGCTTTAGTCAGAACACGTACCGCAGGAGCGATCTGGTATTCTTCGTAGTATTCACGCAGGAAGTTAATAATATCCCAGTGCTCATCTGTTAATTCCACGTCTTCACCTGCTGCTAATGCTTTAGCAACTTCTGGTGTCCATGAACTGAGGTCAACTAAGTAACCTTCTTCGTCTAGTTCGATTGATTGTCCGTCTACTTCGAGTGCCATGTGAGCTCTCCTCTTTGTGTATAAATAAATGCGTATAAATAAATGCGAATAAATTAAAAATACAAATTAAAATTTAGCTAAAAATCGTATTACCCGTCCTTCAACAGGTTCTACAGGTTATAGCCAGCTTTGTGTCGTCTCGTTTTCTACGGTCAAGTCGACAAAACCTGCATAATCAACCGTTTTAATACCGTCGATCATACGATCTTCACTCAAACCACGCGCAGCAAGGTCACCTGCTAAAACAAACACTGACACATCAGCCATTGCCGCTTTAAGCTTGTCAGAAAATGATGTGTTGTCGATTGCACCAACTGCTGCATCCTCAATCATCAAAATCGAATCACCTGCTTTTGCATGGTTTAAACAACTTCTAAAAGACACCCTTTCAAACGGTGACTTGTTTACAATATGTAGCATTGCCATTTCAATATTCTCCGTTAAAAAGGTTCTAAAAACTCAACGTTACTTCTTGTTCAGCCATGACATCAGCCATTTCGGAACGATTCACGAGTATTATGGAAGGTTTTTCTGCCCAATCATCATCTTCATCTTCCCAAACCAGATCCATAAGGTCATCTGGGGTAAGACCACGCTCTTCCAATGATTCTTTCTCTACATACAACTTGTTGATCTCGTAATCGCCAAGTGCCTTGTAAGTATTTGAAAAGTTTTTCTGACCAATACCATCGGTATTTTGACCTTTAGTGATTTGATAAACGCCATCGTCAATAAACGCCAAGGATACATCTTGCTCAAACGCCGCAGAGATTAATACAACCTCCAAAGATTCAAGCGCATAAACAGTACCGTAAGGGGCTTTACGATTAACAAACATGAATTTTTTTGTAGCCATTTTATTAATCTCCCTTTAATCGCCAAACACAACAGTACGATCAGCCTGGATACCACCTTCAATCAGCTGACCCAAACCAGATATACGGAAGCCTTCAATGATATTGTTAGCATCAAGACCCTGGCGTTCTGCTTCACTCTCATCCATGATGCCACGACGTTGAGCCGCCGCGATACAAAGCACCAGATCAAGATCATGTTCTTTTGAAAGCTCTGACCATTCCTTTTGAAGCAAACGGTCATCTGCAGGAGGAACACTTAAGCGCGTGCCGTTATTAACACCATCATGGTAGAAGAAGACACGGAAAATCTCATGCCCCTGCGCCAGGATAGCACGACAAAACTGAAGAGCAGAATCAGAAGACTGATGCTGATAAGGCCCTTCATTAATCATAATTGTGAATTTCATCGACAAAAACCTCTTAGAAACGGATATGTGTTGATGAATTCAAGTTCGCACGCGCACCACGCCAATTATCGATATGGTACTTGGTGAATGGCAAACCAGTCACTTCGAAGAAACGAGGCCAACCGATACGCTCAACCCATTCATTGATACGCTCCCAATCACGCGCACCTTCTTTATAACAATCAAGAATCTTCTTAACGATTGCCGTTGCTTCAGGCCAGCGAGGTGGGTTATTCGGGATACCAGCAGCAACCAGGCGCTGGAATGTAGGCTTACCACGTGCGTTAGAGTGGTTACCACCAATCCATACAGCAAGCTGGGTAAATTCGTGGTCATTGATCTGCATCGGAGGACAAGGAGGATAACATGCACCACAACAGATACATTTCTTCTCATCAACTTCCAGTGAAGGCTCGCCATCAACCATTGCAGGACGAATAGCCGCTACAGGGCAACGTGCTACAACCGATGGACGCTCACAGACGTTACCCACCAAAGTATGGTCAATTTTAGGTGGTTTAGTGTGCTGCACGTTAATCGCGATATCACCCTGGCCACCACAGTTAATCTGACAACATGACGTTGTGATATGAACACGGTTAGGCATGTTCCAGTTAGTAAATTCGTCGTACAACTCATCCATCATGGACTTAACAACGCCCGATGCATCCGTACCGGGAATATCACAGTGTAACCAGCCCTGTGTGTGTGAGATAGAAGCAACCGAGTTACGTGTTCCGCCTACGGCATAGCCTTTGTCTTTTAGCTTATCAACAAGTGGCTGTACTTTCGCTTCATCTTCAACATAAAATTCAATATTACTGCGGATGGTAAAACGTACATAACCATCGGCATATTCATCAGCAATATCCATCAGGTCACGTAATGTGAACACATCAAGTATACGCTGGGTCCCTGCTTTTACTGTCCAAATCTTGTCACCATTTTTAGCGACGTGAACCATAACACCGGGTTGCGGATCTTCGTGATAATCCCATAACCCAAAGTTACGACGCATGGTTGGGTGCATGTACTGAAAGCCGTCAGGACAACCTGACTCAATCGGCTCGCGCATTTCTGGTGCTGCCATAATTAGCTCCTAAAAATCTGTTGTTAGCTGAGGTGCAAAACACCTCAACCATAAAGTTAATATTGTTTATACTTAAGAGTAGCTGACTAACCTGCCGCCGCCTTCTCTTCACGCTTACGGTTAAACCACTCTTCAGCAGCCTCATCCCAGCCATCGGTACGCACATACGATACATTACGTGGCTGATGAATCATATTTGGATCAGGATCAATCCCGATACCTTCAAGGTAGTTAACCAAGCCAATACGCTCAATCATTTCACCGGTACGCTCGTGTTCAAGACCATTCTCAGCCCAGAAATCAATCATTTCTTCAGCGAGCTCAACGATAGCTTCGTAGTCTTCTGGTGTTTCAAGCTTCATGAATGGCACAAGAACCGTACCCATCAAATCACCAATTTTCAGTGTACGCTTACCACCACAAAGAATGGTTACACCTTTGTCTTCACCCGGGCTAATTGCCTTGGGTACAACATTCATACAGTGCATTGAACGGACACAGTTGCTTTCATCAGCAATCAGCGAGTTATCATCACCCAGAGAAAGGGATTTAGAATGACAACGTGAGATGACGTTATCCATCACATAGTCAACACCTTTTTCTTCAACAAAGGCTTTCCACGCGTCCTGGTCTATTTTCTTATGGTCTCTCCAGGTTCCGATAACGGCAAAGTCAGCACGCTCAATCGCGTTTTGACAATCGTTAGGACAACCTGAAACTTTAAACTTAAACTTGTAAGGAAGCGCAGGACGATGCACATCATCTGTAAAGTTATTTACAAGGTGGCGATGAATCGCATGCTCGTTACAGTTAGACATCTCACAACGCGCTCCACCGACACATGACATCGCGGTACGAACACAAGGACCCGCACCACCCAAGTCCCAGCCGTAATCATTGATTTCATCAAAGAAATGCTGGAAACTATCGTTGTCAGCACCGATAAACATGATGTTACCCGTCTGACCGTGGAATGTTTGCAGACCTGATCCGTATTTTTCCCAGCTATCAGCCAGTTGACGCATCATATCCGTTGTGTAGTAGTTACCAGGGGTTGGCTGTACACGCAAGGTGTGGAATTCTTTAGACTCAGGAAATGAATCACCGACTTCCGAGAAACGCGGAATAATACCACCACCGTAGCCAAATACAGAGATCGTGCCACCTTTCCAGTAACCCATTTTAGTTTCATAGGAATGCTCAAGCTGCCCCATCAAACCATTGATTACGTTATTTATACGGGAATCCGGGTGATTATCACGCAAATTCTTAAAACCTGAAATAAAGCTCGGCCATGGGCCATCTTCCAGAACATCCAGCATCGGCGTTGGGTACTTCTTAATATCAGCCATTAGTGCCTCCTAATAAAATCCATGATCAGCAAAAACCATTCACCAGTTCCCGCCATTTAAATTAATTCAACATCGTACTTAAGACCCAGGCAAACAAGCGTTTGACTTCAGTCCTTTTAACGAACCCGCATAGTTTATGCGCAAACGTTAAAATAAAGTACCTTACCCATGGGAGATTACACAATTATTAACCTATCCCCTAATGGGTAGAGTTTTCCTGCTATCTTATTACTGCTACCAGTTAACCCGGCACGATAAGTTTATTAGCTTATAGAAATAGGGGTTTTCACTCACTTATCATTGTGTTGTAGAATATCCATATATACTAAAATATCAAGCTAATTGTTCTTCTATTTACCAGGCACACGCTATGACATCCCCTTTCACCCTAGACAATCAAGCAGCTTACCAGGCATGGCGCAAACAAAAACTTGCCAATACGCCTGACTACCGCCATGCAGACCCCAACAATCTTTTTATTCATATTTCAGATCCAAATCAGCTTAGCCCGGCTGAGCAACAACTCATAGCAAATGCTTGCAAGCACACCAACATGGCACTTTACCGCCTGGCAGAACATTCTATAGAAAGCGACAAAAAAGCTATCCTGAAATTTGCCAAACAACTAGGGCTTAAACGCCTGGATCATAACCTTTGTGCCGACGATGATGACCTGACCTCCATCACCCATACTAAACACCAGGGGCAACATAACTACATCCCCTATTCTACCAAACGCTTAAGCTGGCATACTGATGGTTATTACAACACCAAAGATCATCAGATACATGGCATTTTATTACACTGCGCAATGCCCGCTAAAAGCGGTGGCGAATCATTACTGCTTGATCATGAAATCGCCTACATCCTGTTAAGAGATGAAAATCCTGATTATATTAAGGCATTCATGCAGGATGATGCGATGACCATCCCCGCCAACACCCTGGATGGAAAAACCATTCGCGAAGCACAAACCGGCCCCATTTTCTCTATTAATGGAAACGGCCGGTTACATATGCGCTACTCTGCCAGAAAGCGCAATATTGAATGGAAGCAAAATGCCCATACATTAGAAGCAGCAGCCTTCCTTGATGCATTATGGGAACAGGCAAAGAAAGGGGAATCACCCCATGTACTTCGCTACACCCTGCAAGCGGGCGAGGGACTGGTCTGTAACAACATTTTACATTGCCGTACTGCTTTTGAGGATTTTGATGACCCAACAAAAAAACGGTTACTATACCGTGGTAGATATTTTGACCATATTAATATGTAGCAATATGGTTTCTAGCACACTGTCCACGATAAATTGACGGACTCTACGCTTCTGGGTTGCTTCGCACCAAGGCGCAATATGAAGGCAGCGTAAAGACAATGGCAACGTCAACAGCATCCTTGTCAAACAGCGTAACCCATTAAATGCAGTTGATGTACTCGTAAGATATAGAACAATACAGGAAATGAAACAAATGCTATCACTCAGCGAACTACTACTCAAAGAAGGCCACCAGCTTTCCAGCTTTGAGGATTTGAAAAACGCCATTCAGAAAACAGCCATTGAAACAGGCGAGCTATACTTCCAGGTTGATATTGAGCCGCCAGCCTACTCAGACAGACCAAATGACTGGCATGAGCAACTTAACCTGGCTTTTGAATCTGCCCGATAAGCTGTTTTTTTTGCAGCAACGACTAAAAGAGAATTAACATGTTCTGGGAAGAAGACGAAGATAAAACACTACCCTACACAATACCGGATGATGTGGTCGACATTAACTTTGCGATCAAATGCAAAACACTGCCGCTAAATCATGCCTGGGCTTTAGCCAGGGAAATCCACAAAGCACTACCCTGGATGAAAGAAGAAGCCACCGCCGGCATACATCAAATCCATGTAGCTGAGAGCAACAATGGCTGGCTACGCCCGGAAGATGATGAAGAAGGCGCTCTACTTTACCCTTCACGCCGCACCAAACTAAGCTTGCGAATACCGAGCGACAAGATTAAAGACGTGCAACAACTCAGTGGTAAAACACTCAATATTGATGGACATGAACTGACTCTGGGCAAATCCAGAAAAAAAGAACTCAGCAACGCCAGCGTCATATTTGCACGCTACGTTACCAGCAGCGAAGATGAAAGCGAAAATGATTTCCTGCAAAGGATACACGCCGAGATCCAGGCAATAACGGATTTCAAGGTAAAAAAAATGCTCTGCGGCAAAAGCCACACCATCAACACACCCGATGGCAAACTATTTACCCGGCACTTAATGATAGCCGATCTTGATAGCGACCCTTCTATCAAAATCCAGCAACAGGGACTAGGGGAGCACCGCGAACTGGGCTGCGGCTTGTTTTTACCCCACAAGGGCATTAAAACACTTAAACCCACTGAATAACAACATTATCGCCACATAACGCCATTGGATGCACACATCAGGATTTCATCACTTTCTGACTAAAATCTGAGTCCACATTCAAGTCACGGATTCAGGCAAAAACGACTGATAGCTTTCTTCGTATTTCTTTGATTCTTTTATCATAAAATCCTGAAACTGTTTTACCGCTGGAAGCAAACGCTTACCTTTCCTTTTTACGATATGCCAGTGACGCATAATGGGAAAAT
>CAZPEE010000005.1:23330-27209 GCA_964585525.1 uncultured Cocleimonas sp. | reverse complement strand
ATTCTAAAATATCGAGAGAAAGATACGGTAACCTGGGTGATAGTAGAAGGGCTAACTGATACTAACCTCATTGAAAATATAGGAAAATTATTTGGTATTCACGAACTCGTTCTGGAAGATTTATTAAACACTCACCAAAGACCAAAATTTGAAGAATATGATGATTATCTCTATATGGTGTTAAAAGGGTTGCAGACTAAAGGGGATAATTTTAGAGTCAGCTCGGAACAAATCGGTATTTTACTTTTTGAAAACCTGGTTTTTACTTTCAAGGAAAAGCAGGATGATTTACTCGCGCCTGTCTTTAAACGCATACAAACCAGCAAAGGGCGCTTTAGAAACTTCGGGGCTGATTATTTAATGTATGCCATACTGGATACTGTGATTGACCAGTATTTTATACTGATAGATGGCCTTGATGAAGCAGTAACAACACTGGAAGATGATTTGCTAACTTCCGACCCCTCCCAGGAACAACTCAATACCATTCAAAAGTTAAAAAGAGAAATTATCACCATCAAAAGATTCATATCCCCTACCCGGGAGCTCATGGCGGGCTTACTCCGGTGTGAAACAGAATTAGTACAGGAAAAAACACATATTTATTTAAGAGATGTCTCTGATCACGCTATACGCATTGTGGAACTCATTGAATCATACCGGGATATCCTCTCCGGTTTGCTCGATATCTATCTTTCCAGCCTAAGCAATAAAATGAACGAGGTAATGAAGGTACTTACCGTTTTTGCATCCATCTTTATCCCGCTCACATTTTTAGCTGGCGTATACGGTATGAATTTTGAGTTTATGCCAGAACTTAAATGGAAATGGTCGTATCCTGTACTTTGGGTTGTTTTCATCATCATTACGGTAATTTTACTGCGTTATTTTAAGAAAAATAAATGGCTGTAAATTAAATTAGAATTAAGAAAAATGCCCTGAATCAATGCTCCTAAGCCTCACCATACTCGTTAGTTTGAGCCTGCTATTTCTCAGCGCGCTACACTATGGTTTCCGTGCCCCTCGTATAAGGGAAACAAAAACACCTGCCGATTTTGATTTGCCGTTTTTAGAAGCCTCTATTCCCACGGTTTCAAATAAACAATTATTTGGCTGGTTATTACCGGTAAAGTCATCCTCTGAAACGCTCATCATTTTGCATGGCTGGGGTGGTAATGCGGAACTCATGTTACCACTGGCGGTACCTTTTTATCGAAATGGCATTAATATCTTGCTGATTGATGCGAGAAACCATGGCAACAGTGATTCTGATACATTCTCATCACTGCCACGTTTTGCCGAAGACCTCGGCGCTGCTATCGACTGGATGAAACAACAACACCCGGAACGCTCGACAAAAATCGCAGTGCTAGGTCATTCAGTTGGAGCCAGTGCCGTGATTTACGAAGCATCCAAACGTGAGGATATTCAGGCCGTGATTAGTATTTCTGCCTTTGCTCATCCAGAATGGCTGATGCAGCGCTTTTTAAAAGGACTTCACTGGAAAAAACTATCGCTGCCGCGTCCTGTCATTAACTTTATTTTAAATTATATTCAGTGGATTATTGGTCATTCGTTTGCCAGTATTGCGCCCGTGCATACCATTTGTAACATCACCGCGCCTATCCTGCTGGTGCACGGCAAAGATGATTCAACCGTTCCTGTAGAGGATGCAAGGGCAATTGTAAAACACTGTCCAAGCCCACATATTCAACTTTTGGAAATTGACGATGCCGGGCATGAATCTGTCGACAAAATTGAAGAACATGCAGATAAGCTCGTTCAGTTTTTAAAACACTCTTTTTGATAAAATGGCAGTTAATTGAGGAATTTAGGTTAGATATGCTGGACAAAATCATCCATTTTTTTCTTACGCTAATCGTTTTAGGCTATATCATTTTTGAAGAGCTGGTGTGGGAGCGCTTTGCGCAGCCCATTATGCGCTTTTTTAGCCGTTTAAAAATTGCGGAGAAACTAAAACGTTATTTACAAAACGTTAATAGCAAGATCATACTGGTTTTCTTTTTGATTATTTTTGGCATCGTAGAATTACAGGGAATTCTCGCAACCAGTCATTTCTTACAAGGTAAACTACTTACTGGCATATTAATTTATGCGGGCAAAATACCCATCTCGGCATTTACCTACTGGTTATTTAACGCCACGAAAGACAAACTGATGGAATTTGCTTTTTTTAAAGCAAGCTACAATTATATTATGGGCTGGGTTGATAAAATTACCCATTCGCAGATTTACGCAGAGATCAAAGCCAAAACCGAGCCAATCAAAAAATACCTGAAAAAACGTTTATCCAGTGACCATAATGCTCTAAAAGATAAAGTCACAACGATTTACCGTAAGCTCAGGGTTGTAGTTAAACGCAAACTAAAAGAGCTAGGTTAAAATAGCCGCCCCGACAACACCTGCTGTTATGATGCCTTTTTCCGTGGCGTTTGATTTCCGCCGGTTTTGTTTTTATTGCTTGCGCCAGATTGAGTATTTACACCACGACGACCCTGCTTTTTATTTTTCCAGTTCTGGTTGTTACCCCGTTTATTTTTTGCGCCACGGCCCCCTTTATTCTGCGGTTTATTTGCACCACTTCCTTTGTTCCCACCACCTTTTGGCTTGGGAATACGCTTATCCAGGCTGGTCACCGGCACATCATGATCCGGCTCAAAACCGTCTACCAGGGTACGTTTTAAGACCTGCTTGATCAGGTGTTCTATATCCGAAAGCTGTTTAACTTCATCAGCACTCACCAGCGATATTGCCTGTCCTTCGCGCCCTGCGCGCCCGGTTCGCCCGATACGATGCACATAATCCTCGGGGACATTCGGCAAATCAAAATTAACCACCTGTGGCAAATGGTTAATATCAATACCCCTTGCCGCAATATCGGTCGCTACCAGCACCTGGACTTTGCCTTTTTTAAAATCTGCCAGTGCGCGGGTTCGCTGGTTCTGGCTTTTGTTGCCATGAATTGCAGCAGCCCTTACATCGCGGGAGTTTAACTGACGCGCCAGGCGGTCTGAGCCATGTTTGGTGCGGCTAAACACGAGCACCTGTGTCCACTGATTTTCATTGATAAGGTGGGATAGCAAGGCAGATTTTTGCTTCTTGTCCACTGGACAAATCCACTGTTTAACCGATTCTACCGTGGTATTGCGTGGGCTTACCGAAATCTCCACGGGATTATTAATCATGCCCTTGGCAAGTGCGCGGATATCTTTAGAGAAAGTTGCCGAAAACATCAGGTTTTGGCGTTGTTTGGGCAGGTACGATAAAATTTTGCGAATATCATGAATGAAACCCATATCCAGCATACGGTCGGCCTCATCCAGAACCAGCACTTCAAGCTGATCAAAACGCACTGCTTTTTGATTATATAAATCAAGCAAACGTCCCGGCGTAGCCACTAAAATATCAACACCTTGTTTTAAGCGCTTAATTTGTGGATTGATTTTAACACCACCAAAGACAACGGTTGATGTTAATGGCAGATGTTTGCCGTAGGTCATCACACTGTGTTCAACCTGTGCGGCAAGTTCGCGTGTTGGTGTTATAATCAAGGTGCGTGCCTGATTCGCCTTAGGACGAGGACCTTTTGAGAGCTTCTCCAGAATCGGCAAGGTAAAGCCCGCTGTCTTACCCGTGCCGGTTTGCGCCGCAGCCATCACATCCTTGCCCTTGATAATCGCGGGGATTGCTTGCGCCTGGATCGGCGAGGGTGTTTGGTAGCCTTGTTTTTCAACGGCTTTTAAAATAGTATCGGACAAACCTAAATCAGAAAATTGCATAGTTGTATAGTCAGACTTGGACAAAAGGGCGTGAAGGGTACAGTATATAAACCAGCGGTGCTACAATGTTTTTTTATTC
>CAZPEE010000005.1:0-23230 GCA_964585525.1 uncultured Cocleimonas sp. | reverse complement strand
ATACATGGATAAAAATGATATAAAACAGGCGGGTTTGAAAGTTACGCAACCGCGTACCACCATCCTAAAACTACTGGAAACATCAGAAAAACACCACCTGAGTGCCGAAGATATTTACCAGATTCTGCGCGATGAAAAACAAACGATCGGGCTGGCGACCATTTATCGCGTGTTAACACAATTTGAAGCGGCCGGGTTGGTGATTCGTCATCAATTTGAAGGTGGACAAGCGGTATTTGAACTGGACAGCGGGGAGCACCATGACCACATGGTTTGCCTGAAAACGGGAAAAATCATTGAGTTTCATGATGAAATTATCGAACAACGACAAAAAGAAATTGCAGCAGAACATGGTTTCAAACTGGCTGATCACTGCCTTGTACTCTATGGTGAGTTTGAAAAATAGCATCTTCCTGGCTTCATTATTTTTCCTTTTTCCTGCCATTGCAGAATATACGCCCGACCCACAACTCAGCAAACAGCAAAATGCTTTTTTAGAAAGCTATGCGGCGCTAAAAAAAGGTGAAGTACTGGATAACACCTCGCTGGAGGACTACATCCTCTACCCCTATCTCGAATACGAACTGATCCGCCATCACACCCGTTTAACACCGGATAAAACGCTGGAAAAGTTCATCCGTCGTTTTGACAACTCACCCATGGCGGACAAACTCTGGACTGTCTGGCTAGGCCGCCTGGTGATGCGCAAACAGTGGCAAACCGTTATTGATTATTATAAAAAAGATACCGGTGGAATAGCCGCAAAATGCTATTTTCTTGAAGCGCAGATCCAATATTCACTGGCTAACAACAACCCTGCCAGCAATACCCTCAATGTTTACCTGGAAAAGGCAAAATCACTTTGGCTAAACGCCCGGCGCCTGCCATCTACCTGCAATAGTTTATTTGCCATTTTAAAACAAAAGGGGCGTATTAATGACGAGGCTTATTGGCAACGCATCGCACTCGTTATGGCCGAAGGCAAAACCCGCCTGGCAAATAACCTGGCACAGCATTTGAATGACTCGGATAAAAAAAGGGTAAAACTCTGGGTTAAATTACGCAAAGACCCGGAAAAATACCTCGCCGACGTGCTGCAAAAAGAGGCTACTGATAACCAGGCTGATAAAAACAGGCAACTTATCATTTACGGGTTAAAACGCCTGGCACGCAAGAAAACAGACCTTGCCAAAAACTTATGGGTAAAATTTCAAAAAAAGACAAGATTTACTGAAAAACAAAAAGGTGAAATACAAAGTTATTTTGGTATTCGTGATGCACTGAATCACAGCCCCTATGCGCTGCGTAGGTTGGCGTCTATCCCCTCTGAAAACCGCACTGAAAAAGGCAACCTATGGCTGGCACGCATGTCGATTCGCGCTGGCGACTGGAAAAAATATCTTGTTGCCTATCAAGCCATGAACGAAGAACAACAAAAGCGCGATGTTTGGCGCTACTGGCGAGCCCATGCTTTAGACAGGAACGGTGACAAGGCATCCGCCAACACATTATTTAAAGCATTAGCTGGCGATGCCTCATTTTATGGATTCCTTTCTGCTGACCACCTGAACCTTGATTATCAAAGACTTCGCCAAAAACCCAGAAACTGGTCAAAATGCGCACCTAAAATAGCCGGATTAACCTCCATAAAACGCGCTGTCGAGCTGTTTAAAATTGGCAAAAAGAACCTGGCGAAACAAGAATGGTTCTGGACACTGAAACACCTCAATAAAGAGGGTGTCCTGGCGGCCTCCGCCTATGCCATGGAAATCAAGCAACCCTTTCTATCCATCGTTAGCGTATCCAAAACCAGGGACTGGAACCAGGTTGAACTACGCTTCCCTCTGCAATACAAAACGCTGGTTGAATCATCTGCCAGAAAACACCAGATCCCTCCCGCATGGGTTTATGGCATAATGCGCCGGGAAAGTGCTTTTGATGCCAAAATCGTGTCCAGTGCCAAGGCTCAAGGCTTGATGCAGGTATTACCAAGCACAGCCAAAGGTGTTGCCAAAAAACTGGGCATTCTTGATCATCAGAAATCAGATTTACTCATCCCCGAGAAAAACGCCAATATCGGCAGCGCCTATTTAAGCGGACTGTTGAAACGTTTTAAAGGGAACTTTGTCAAGGCAACCGCTGCCTATAATGCAGGGCCTAATCGTGTCGTAAAATGGGCACCTGATTTTAATATTAATGCGCCCCGCTGGGTGGAAAGCATTCCTTTTACTGAAACACGTAAATATGTGCGCGCCGTTATGTCGTATACAACCATTTATGATTATAAATTACATCACAAACTGCGGGCTAACCTGCGTTTATCCAAACGGCTCAAACCGGTTGGACCGAATTAAATGAGTTTCAAACAGGTGCACAAATACTCCCAACAACGTGGCGTCGCGTTAATTATCGCACTGATTATCACCACGATTGCGCTGACCTTGTCAGCCGCCATCATTTACCGCCAGCAATTGCACATCCGGCTCACCGGAAACATCGCCAGCCTTGGGCAAGCCTACCAGTACGCCAGTGGCATGGAAGATTGGGCAGGCACTATCCTGGAAAAAGATTATCAGGACGACCCCAAAGTAGATTCACTGGATGAAGACTGGGCAACCTTGCTGCCGCCTATCCCCATCCCTGGCGGAACCATGAATGGACAGCTTTTTGATTTACAGGCACGTATCAACCTAAATTCACTGGCAGAAAAAAAACGCCCCCGGCAAAGAAATAATACGAATACCAATTCAAATCAGCAAAGCGTTAATCAGACACCCCAAAATGGAAACCGGGGACAACAAACACCAAACAACCAGGGGAATAATCAACAACTGCCTCCGCTGGATATTGCAGCAGTTACACGCGCACGCCTGACTCGCCTGATTGAGCAAACCATAGACCCTGATGGAGATATGGGGCCCGCAGAAAACTTTGCCGATATCCTCAAAGACTGGGTTGATCCAGATCAGGTTAACGGCAATCCCGGCAATGAACCCGATGACAACCAGGGCGGCAGTGGCAGCGGTGCAGAAAGCCCCCATTATCAATCACTGCAACACCCGTATTATAGTGCTAGCACCATGATGGTAAGCCCGACAGAATTGCGTTTATTGAAAGATGTGGATGACAAGGTTTACCAGAAACTGCTTCCACTGGTCGCCACATTGCCGATAGCAGAAAGGGGGCGGCCTGTTAGCACCGCAATCAACATCAATACCGCTTCAGAGGAAATTTTCAAGGCTATAGGTTTTAGCGAATCGGCTGCCAAAAATATTATTAAAGAAAGGGATAGCAAAGAAAAACCTGATAAAAAAGCCTTTTCATCCCTTCAGGAATTTCTCGAACTGGAAGATGTTAAAAATGCCATTCCAGCCAATCCAGACCCAAATAACCCACCTGCTGTGAGTAAAGATAACCTGACGGTTAAAAGTGATTTTTTCTTGCTGCAAGGTACGGTTAAAATAAACAATGCACAATTATATATAAATTCTATTTTATACCGGAAAAACGGCAAGGTTTCTGTCATAATGCGCGACTTTAGCAACCCGCAATCGTTTCCAAAAACATCGGATTCCGATGGTTAAGGCAAGCGATATCATGAGAACAAAAACTTAATATTTCAATGCAGTTACTTTTAATCAAACTAGCCTCCCTTGATGCCGACGATACCAACCCAGAGTATGCGCTGCTTGGCAAAAAACAAAAGGAAGATCGCTTCACACCGGGAGACTGGAAAAAGGTGCGCGCCATGGTACGTGGGCGCAAAGTTGTATTACTCCTGCCTGACCATGAAATTACCTTAAGCACAGTCAACATACCCAGCAAAAACAAAAAACAGTTGGCACAGGCAGTACCCTATGCGCTGGAAGAAAGCCTTGCAGAAGATATTGAAGATTTGCACTTCACCATCCACGCGCTCAAAGCCGAAAAGAACCCAAAAGAACCGGGAGAAAATACCAGCAACGACGACAATACCAACAACACCAACCTGGTTGCCATCATAAACCGTGCACGCCTCAGTGACTATCTGGATAAATTAAGCTCGCACCACATACCAGTACACTTTGTATTACCGCAATTGTTTACGCTTGAGTACCACCCCAACTGCTGGACTATTTTACTTGAAGAAAAGCCTGCAGCACCTACACTTGGTACAACGCCACATACCCAGGTGCGGCTGACTGAGCTTTTTGGCTTCAACTGTCCACAGGATATGCTGGATATTTTTCTACCTGAACAGCTAGAAAAACAAACACCTGAAGCCATTTACAGCAATCTCTCCAGCGACCAGTTACCTGAATCTGTGGGTGAAATACCGCTTAAACAAAGCTCTGAAACTGGTCTGGTTAAACAAAACAGCATTATGAGTGCCTTGCCGCTCAACCTGTTATCTGGGTTTGTCAGAAAACGCAAAGCTTCCAAAATTAATTTTAAACCCTGGAAGCCTGTATTTGCACTGGGCGGTTTACTCGGCGCAATCTGGTTAGGCATCCTGGGCTGGCAAAATATCACGCTTGGCAAGCAGTTAAAGCAACTGGATAATGCCATTATCAAAGTGTATAAAAATACCTTTCCAAAAGGCCGCATCGTTGATCCGCCACAACAAATGGCAAGCAAATTAAAAGCGCTCGAATCAGGCAGTACAAAAACTGCCGAAACACCTCTACCCTTAATCGCAACGGTCGGCCCTTTGTTAAAAACACACAAGGCATTGACCTTGCATGAAATTCGTTATCAGGATGATGAATTACGCCTTATCGTTCGTGCGCCAGATTTAAACAGCCTGGAAAACTTTAAACGTGAAGCTGCCAAACAAGCGCATCTGGACATTGCCATTAAGACCTCAACGACCACGGCTGACAAGGTTGAAGCAACACTGGTAATTAAAGCCGCAGAAGGTTTCAGCCTGGAACAAAGTAAAACCGGGAGCGAAAGAAAATCATGAAAAACTGGTATAACGCACTCACCACCAGGGAACGCAACCTGGTTACTTACGGATCACTGGTCGCTGCCTTGATATTGTTCTGGTTATTGATTGGCAAGCCACTCTATAGCAAACATAAAACGTTATCTCAGGATATACAGGATAAAAGCAATCAACTCGAGCTAATGAAGGCGCAAAGCCGGAAAATCAAACGACTACAGACACAGCAAAGTGGCACTGGCACAAAACCAATCAGTGGCAACCCCCAGCAACTGGTTGAAAGGGCGCTACAAACCTGGCGACTAAAACCAGCCCTGCAACGCATGCAGTCACAAGGTGCAAAGGCGGTTCTTATCAGCCTAAAAAATGCTAACGCAGATCGCCTTATGCGCTTTTTGAATGACCTGGAAACAAAATACGCACTGAGTATTGAGAATATGGGAATCACCGCCGATAAAGAAACCGGGCTGGTTGATGTGCGTTTGACCGTAAAACAATAATTTCTATGCTAACACCATTTACAAACTACCTATTTCATCCATGAAAAAAATAATCTTTTTAGGACTACTTTCTTTTTTAATTGCCGCTGTCTGGCAACTTCCCCTCACTTTTGCGAAACCTTATGTTGAAAAATATGTCCAAGGCCTTGAACTGAATAATGTTAACGGTACGATCTGGAATGGCTCGGCACAGGATGTTACCCATCGCGGGCAGGATTTCGGTCATATCAGCTGGAAAGTAAACCCCCTGAAAAGTCTGGTATCACTATCCTTAACAACTGCATTCAAAATAAACGGCAAACCTTTAACTGCCGAAGGTATCGCGGCAATAACGCCACGTAAAAAAATGATTCTGGATAACACCAATTTTGATATGGACGCAAGCTACTTAAACAATTTTCAGAAACAGGCAAAATTATCCGGTGAGCTACAAGGTACAATCCACCATGCTGAAATAGAAAAAGACCAACTACCCGTTATTGATGCTGACATTAACTGGAAACAGGGCAAGGTTTCATCCATGCTACTAAAACTTTCCGCAGGTGATTATCACGCTAAAATACGACCCAATGAGAATGGCCTGCACATTGAACCCTCATCAAGTGACGCCCCCATTCAGCTCAGCGGCACTGTGGATATTGACAAAGACTGGCTTTACAAGCCAAACCTTAAAGTCAATTCGAAAGACCAGGGTATTGCGGGGTTGTTAAAGTTTGCTGGAAAACCCCAGCCCGATGGCTCGATACTCATGAATAAAAGTCTGGATTTGAAACCTTTTTTGAACTTACAATAAGCTTGTTAAATCATGGACTTGCCCTATTCATTAAAGCCCACAAGGATAAAATCACATGGATAAAACCGATCAATTTGATAGTGGCAATTACAGCCATCGAAGCAATGACAAGCTCGAAAGCCTAAACAGCCTTGCTAAAAAACTGGCTTCGTTTGCGCCTGCTTCATTGCAACACCTGCAAGAAGACCTGGAACAAAACATGCGCAGTGGGCTTGAAAGCGGATTGAGAAAAATGAATTTGGTGACACGGGAAGAATTTGATGTACAAACAGCGGTACTACTACGCACCCGTGAAAAACTCGAAGCACTGGAAAAAATCGTTAAGGAAATGGAGAATCGCGCATGACCAAGCTACCACCTATTAGCAGATTACACATTATCAGTTTAATCTCAGGCCTTTTATTAAGTACACAAACTGCCTTTGCAGAACCCCATATACATGGTTCACGCACCCACAACCATAAATTACCCGGCCAGGGATATGCCCATAAACATGGTAATGGCCCAGTGGGTAGGCCAGCAGGCGGAGCACCCGCACGACAAGCGCCCCAGAATAACCACCGACAAGCTCCCGCAAGGGCTGGCGGCGGCAATAATCCTAATGTATTGCTGAAAAATGCCTACAACCGCAAAGATTATGCCACCGTATTCAAAATTGCCTCACAGTATGCCCAAAAAGGAGATACCGCAGGTCAATATATTTTAGGCCAACTCTATTTGAATGGACAAGGACAGCGCAAAAATCCACAAATGGCACTCAAATGGTTTAAAAAAGCCGCAGACAAGGGCCATCCAGGTGCAGCTTTCTTCGCAGGCAATATGTATGCATCAGGCATCGGCACAGGCAAGAACCCCGGCCTGGCGTTTAAATACATCAAACTAGCCTCACAAAAAGGCATTCCAGATGCAGATTACCCACTCGGCATACTCTATGCCAATGGCAAAGGCACCAAAAAGAACCCTGCCCTTGGCTTTAAATATATTTCAAAAGCCGCAAAGAAAAACAACCCACTTGCGCAATACGACCTTGCTTCCATGTACATGCAAGGCATCGGCACACGTAGAAACCCTGCCCAGGCTATCCAGTGGTACACCAAGGCCGCCAACAAAGGGGTAGCACTAGCACAACACAATTTAGGACTCATCTACCTGCAAGGCATTGGGACAAAAAAGAACCCTGGCAGAGCAGCACAGTGGTTTAGAAAATCAGCCGCCAAAGGCATGGCAACATCACAATACATCCTGGGTGATTTATACGTAGACGGCATCGGCGTCCCCAAAAACCACAAAACCGCCTTAAGCTGGTACAAAAAAGCCGCAGCCAAAGGCCTACCAGCCGCACAATACAGCGTAGGAGCCATGTACGCCAACGGCTACGGTACAGCAAAAAATATCAAAACAGCTAAAGTATGGTTTCAAAAAGCTGCCAAAAAAGGCAATAAGAATGCCAAGAACGCACTGGCTGTATTACGGAAAAATCATTTGTAATTGTGAAAACTTAAACCAGAAACTATAGTAAGCCCCATCAATAATATGGGGCTTACTATCAAAAAACACTACTGCCGATTAACGGTTTTTCTCAAATAAGATACCGCCAGCATCATTAGTATAAGCATCCAGCCCATACTACCTCCGCCTGACTTATTTTTCACAGCATCAACAATGACCGTACGCGTTAGTTCTGCCGTGTTATTAGCCTGGTCAGTCGCTTGATAGGTGAGGGTGTATGTCCCTATTTTGGATGTATCCACCTGCCCTGATACAACAACATTGACTGTTCCATCCACATTATCAGTTGCGGTAGCACCAAGCTCATTATACCGCTGGCCAACAACTAAGCGCAGGCGATTGTCTCCGTTTAATTTGATAACGGGCTTTTCACCATCTTCTACAATAACAGTTCTTACCACACTGGCTTTATTGCCTGCTGCATCAACAGCTGTAAATGTTAACGTGTAAGAACCTGCTTTAGAGGTATCAACTTCACCCGTGGTAGTAATTTTTATTTGTCCTAGTCGATCATCAGTTGCAGTAACACCAGGGTCATTATAATTATTACCCTGCTTTATCGTTATCTGCTCAGCACCATTCAATACAATGGTTGGGCTTATTGTATCGGGTTGAACTGGTCTTGGTTGAGTGACAGCCTGAACTATAATTGTGCGTGTTTTAGTGGCAACATTATTCGCTTTATCCACAGCAGTATACGTTATTGTATAGGTTCCTATTTTACTGGTATCAACGCCTCCTGTTGTGGTAACTGGCAATACTCCATCCTTGTTATCCATTGCTGTAGCTCCAGCTTCAGAATAAGTATCACCTTTTGTAAGGTTAATTTGAGCAATGCCATTGAGCGTTATAACTGGTGGTGTTGTATCAACAACAGGAGCAGATACCTGTTTCACCCTGACAATTCTCGTCAAACTTGACTGGTTTCCTGCCTTGTCTGTTGCAGTATAAGTAATCGTATAGGTTCCAACCTTATTGGTATCAACAATACCATTAATCTTGACTACAACAACACCATCTTTGTTATCAGTAGCTGTAGCTCCGGCTTCAACATATTGATCACCTTTATTAACTGTTACATTAGCTTGTCCTGCCAGGCTGATAACGGGTTTAGTGGTGTCCTGAGGAATATTATCCCTCACAATCACATCACGTATTTCAGTAGCTACATTACCTGCTTTGTCAGTTGCGGTATACGTTATGATATTTGTACCAACTTTCGTGGTATCAACAACACCCGTTTTTATCACTTGAACATTACCATCATGCTCATCAATTGCAGTAGCGCCTGCATCTAGATAGGTAGTTCCTTTATTAATCTCAATTTGGGCAGAACCATTTAAGGTAATTACCGGCGGTGTTTTATCTGCTTGAGCTAATGCTTTTATAATAACCGTTCTTGTTTTAATGGCTACATTTCCCGCATTATCAGTCGCTGTATAGGTTAAAACATAGGTTCCTATCTTATTACTATCAATATTACCTGTTTTAACAATTGCTACTTCACCATCCCGGTCATCTGTCGCATTTGCACCTGGGTCATTATAAAAAACACCCTTATTAATTGTTAGCTGAGAAGGGCCTATTAAAGTTATGACAGGTTTTGTAACATCGGTACTAACCGTTGATGCCTTCACAATTACGGTACGTGTCTTGGTTGCCATATTTCCAGCGCTATCCGTAGCTGTATAGGTCACAGTATAAGTGCCTTCCTTGTTAGTATCGACATTATGTGTCGTGGAGACGAGTATATTACCATCGGTATCATCTATGGCGGTTGCGCCAGCATCTGTATATGTTGCTCCCTTGTCTATTGTGATACTCGTGGCACCATTAAGTGTTATCGTTGGCTTGGTGGTATCCGTCGATGACACTGCTTTTACGATGACAGTACGCTTAATAGTTGCAGTATTTCCTGAGCTATCAGTAGCACTATAACTCAGGATATAAGTCTGTACCTTACTTGTATCTACCTGCCCTGTTTTTGTAACAGTTAAATTGCCATCCCTGTCATCAACAGCTTCTGCCCCGGCATCCACATAGGTTGCCCCCTGGTTAATTGTGATACTTGCAGCACCATTTAGCGTTATTACAGGTTTGGTCGTGTCAGCTCCCAGTTGAACATTAACTGTCCTGCTCTTAGTTGCAACATTACCTGATTTATCGACTGCCCTATAAGTTAACGTGTAAGTGCCGACTGTATTTGTATTTACATTTCCACTGGTAGTAACCGTGATATTACCATCCCTTTCATCAATTGCCGTAGCTCCAGCATCCGTATAAGTTGCTCCTTTTATAACAGTGACAGGATTTGAACCATTCAAACTAATAACAGGAGGCACAGAATCCGGGCTTGGTGATGTACCAGAACCGTCTAATACAAATTGACAATCCTTCTTTGTATTTTCACCCACACCATTGACAGAAACATAACCTTTATCTTTCGGAGCATCCACACCGCCCGATAAATCATGCCCCCATGAAACGACTGAACCATCTTCTTTAATTGCCGCAAAAGCCCTATCGTTTGAAATTACGGCAACAAAACCTGTTCCATTTGGTGGTCGCCCATAGGTTTCTGGATGACTATCGTCAGTCCCTCCCCAGGTAATAATTCTTCCGTCAGTTTGCAATCCAGCATATCCATAATAACCTGAAACAACAGACTCAAATTTCATAAAGGATGCTGGTGTGCCATCACTTTCACCATAGATACCACCCCATCCAGAAACACTACCATCTTCTTTCACAGCGACAAAAGACTGTGCCGTTGCAACAATATATTTATAACCCTTATCTGTCGGAGCACCAGAACCACCCAGCTTTTCATGCCCCCAGGCTACAATCGAACCATCATCAGTAATTGCAGCGAATGCTCTTTCATTCGCATAAATCGCCTTAAAATTATTTCCTGTTGGTGGATCAATGTATTTATCAGGCCAGTCATCTGCTCTATGAAACTCCGAACCAAAAGTAGAAATAGAACCATCTTTATTTAACGCTGCAAAGCCATCATCACTTGAAGCAACAGAAATAAATCCGTTTTTGGCAGGTGCTTTTCCGCCCCCATATTGAGAAGAGCCCCAAGATACAATTCTGCCATCTGCCTTAATCGCCGCAAAAGCATTTGCGTTAGCAAAAATAGAAACAAAACCTGTGCCCCCTGGTGCATTTTTTTGTCCACCCCAGGAGTGAATACTACCATCAGCTTTTAAAGCAGCAAAACCTGACCCCGATGAAAACAAGGATACATAACCTTTATCAGAAGGAGCCCCTTCCCCACCATAAACAGGGTTTCCCCATGAAACGACACTACCATCATTTTTTATTGCCGCAAAAGCTTTTGAGCTGGAAACAACCGTCACATATCCAGAGTCTGTTGGTGCGCCTGCATAATTAATGCCTGCATTTCCACCAAAATTAGTATCACCCCATGATTTTAAATGACCATCTTTTGTTAAAGCAGTAAAAGCCCGGCCATTTGCATAAACCTGCTTGAATTTATAACCACTTATTGGAGCTGAAGTTTCACCCGTAACAGGATCTTGACCACCTTTGTTTAACGGGCCCCAGACTACCAGAGTACCATCTGTTTTCAATGCAGCAAAAACACTCTCATTAGAGGTCGTACTACCATTAAATCGTCCAGAAAAATGATTAACACCTGCGTTGTAGTCTGAACCACAATCCATAACCTTAATTTCGGCAAAAGCCGAAACATTTAATATAGAAATAGCTAAAACAGAAAAGATAAAATAAATAAAACGATTCATAAAAACAACGCCCTGACAAGATAAAATAGATAAACGGTAGCCTGAACTATAACAACACATAACTGAACAATAGATTAACGAAAAAAAACTTCATAGGTTTTCAAGTATCTGCAAAAATGTTTCACGCTCTTTTTCCAAAGTGAAATTCCTCGTAAACGAGTATGCACTCTCTAACATTTCCTCTGTTTTTTTTCTACCCAACCCCTTCGCCATATGAATAACTCGGATAAAGTCGTCAATCTTATACTCTGCCTGAAAACAAGTCTCATCATCAATACAAAAACTTCTATTACCAGAACAATCCGGACATATTACCAGGCTCTTCAAGAGCATTCCTTCAAGAGCTGGCAAATAGAAACCCTCTGTTTTATGTGGCAATAATACACTGATTTTTGAACGGTTTAGATAAGATAAGTATACTGGCCTGGACACCCGCTCAAGTAACAATTGATATACAAGCCCCCGTTTTTCAAGCTGTTTTGCTAACTCTCTGGCAAACACGGGGTTTTTAATACCATCAATAAACAACGGAATGTTTTTTTTAACCTGTTTCGGTAAAATAGCCAGATCCATACCATTCGGGCTTGTAACAACTGAACCGTTAACAATGCCAGTCTGCAAAATGGCATCTGACACCTCCTGACTCACACAAATACGTACGGCTGGATATTTTAAAAACTGATACAAAGGACACTCAGGGTCAGCATGTCTCACATGTTGAATAAAATTAATCACCGGAGCAGGTGGGTTCTGCCGCTGTAATTCATCTAACGCAAACCAATCCATCCCCGCAAGAAATAAAACATCCGCCATTTCTGGTTCCCACTTGGTCTGTATATGCTTTTTCAGATTCGCCCAGGGATTATTTAACCATATACTTTCTGGTGTAAAATAAATATTCGCCTGATAGTCTTTTGAAGATATAACATGCTTAAAATAATCATAAACCTTAAGATGCCCCCCAGTAAAACCCAAAAAATCACGGTGAAATAAAATTATTTTTTTTTGATTCATGAAAACCAGTTATTCTCTCTTTGAACAGACAAAAACATACATTACTATACAAACATGAAAAAAATGATAAAAATCTATGGTGAAAGAAATACTGGAACTAATTATTTAAGCAAACTGATTAATTTAAACCTGCACGCCATACAGATAGAAGGCATTGCTCCCCAAAAAATACTAAAGCTACAAAAACTTGCACCGGGTAAAGAGCTAATAAGAGACCTTTATTTTCAACTTAGCTTCAATAAAAACCTCGGCTGGAAACATTCCTGTATTAATTCTTATAAACTAAAAAACAGCATTCTTTACAAGAAAAACAGCCCTGCAATAATAACACTCACAAAAAATCCCTATGCCTGGTTATTATCTTTATACAGAAACCCATACCACCAGCATTATAGAAAAAAACCAGATTTTAAAACATTTTTGCTTCAACCATGGAAAACCGTACTACGAGATAAACTTCAATCCAATCTTGAAAACCCGATTGAGTTGTGGAATCAAAAAAACAGCTCCTATATACAGGATGATTATTTAAACCTGACATCTGAATCCATCATCAAAAACCCTGAAGCCATCATTGATGAAATCAGTCAAAAATTTAATATTCAGAAAAAAAACAATCATTTTATAAACTACCACCAATCAACCAAAGAGAGAAAAAAAGACAATAACTATTACCTGGACTATTATCAAAATGAAAAATGGCAACAGGAACTCAATGATGAAATCATATACATTATTAACCAGTCACTGGATAAAAAAGTTTTAAAGCACTTTGGTTACAGATTACTCAGTTCATCTTTAGAATAATACTTCCAATAAAAACCATCAGAATCCAATAATAATTTTAGCAATCGAGTTTTCATGCCTTCGTTATATAACGGATTATTGTTTTTTGTTTCAAGTCTTTCACTCAACTCATTAGCCAAAGGCGTGATACAGGAAAGAGTCTTGCCATTGGTTCTAATCAGGTCTTCATAATGGATAATCTGTTTTTCAGGCAAATAAGTATCAATTTGCTCAAAAAACCAGGACAACAGGCTTATTTGTCGTTGAAAAACATCCTGTTCATTCATCAAAGCTGTTTTCAGGTTATGATCAAATTTCTCAGCCGCAGGCGCATGTCCATTGGTGACTGCCATATCAACGCTATTCCAGGAACGTAAAACCGAGAGTGGGTTACGAATTGTCGCATAACAAGTAAACACCCTGGATAAAACAGGTAACATTGCAGTAAACATCCCTGGTTGTTTTATCGCCAATAAAAAATCAGCGCTTAATGCCTTCGAGACAGTAATATGTGAGCCATCTAAAATATCGACTCTTTTACCTGTTTTCCGGTCAAGACCTCCGATATGATTATCAGGTATTTTACCTTTTGCGCTTTTACTGATTGCGTATCCCTGCTCCAGTATCATTTCACGTTGTTGATTAATAAAACGAGAAATAAATTTAATATATTCCTGATTGGAGTTTACCTTAATCTTTAAAGGCTCTAGCGGTTCATGCAATGCAATGGTATTCGATAATTTACCCAACAAATGGCAAACCAGAGTACTCCCCGAACGGGGGACACCCGCTAAAATAATATTTTTTTCCATGTTACTACTCAGCGCAATACTGGAAACTACTCAGATTCCCTCGTTTTGCGCCAAATCAAGGCGGAGGCGCGCAGTTACAAGTATGTGCAAATGAGCACTTCCAAAACAGAATTGGCGCAAATAAGGGGGTAAGCTGAGTAGCTACTTTTCCATTAACGGCTACTTGACTTAGCCTACTATTACGCTCCTAACAGACTATTAAGGCAAATAAGGCTCAGTACCTGTTTCTGTAATCAAATACCAGTCATCCACAAACCAGCCCCATTTCAAAACGAAGTTCTTTTTCTGGTCTTTAAATTTTGGATCTTTAGGATCAGCATCAATAAAATCCGGATTAAGATCATAAACCATTTGACCCAATGTATAACCATAAGGATTATCCAGTTTGACTGAGGATAAATCCATTTTCCTGAAAATCAAACGATCACGCGTGCGTAACCACATACCTTTCTTATACAGATTACGATATAAAGGGTCTTGTATTGGCCAGGCCTGTTTCCATTTCTTGTTTAAACGGGCATCCTTCAAAACCTTAAACCGTTCCTTCAAACGTTGCTTTAGCTCCTTATCTGAAGGTAATCCTTTGAGCTCCCAGGTTTTTTTACTGAATTCAGCTGATTTTGGTGAATTCAGCGTAACATACATGGTTTTAACTTCTGGCTTAGCCTGCTCAGGGAATATATTATTATTATAAAAAACCTTGAATTGTTTACCCGTTTTTCGAATAAATGGTTTCATGGAATTGTTAACAATATCCTGCCTGGACAAAACCAAAGGAATATTCAGCCAGGTTTTGCCCTGATCCAAAGAATAATTCATCGCAATCAGAGGCAAAATTCTTCTAAAATCTTCCCATACAACCACAACCGTACCATCGTCCAGAAGAGTTATATCCTGATAACCACCTTTTGAGGCAACTCCCATACCTCTGGAGTCAAAACGAAAACTATCACCAACCCAACGATTCGCTGCCTTATCAAATCGTGCCAGTTTTGTATGCCAAAATACTTTGGATCCTTCAACTTTTTCAACATGAACATAAGTTACATACAAATACTTATCATCACTAGTGAAACGATAATGGCTACCGCCATTTCCTTCGTTACTATCCGGTAAAACACCTTCAATTTTTTTCCATGGTTGATTAGTTTTTTTGGTAAACAACACAATACCATTTTTTTGCATCCCTGCTATTAAAAATACGCGGCCCTTATCCGCATACATTTGCAAAGAATAAGACATCGTTTTATCCGTTTCATCAACCAGCTCTTCCTTTTCCCAGGTTTTACCAAAATCATGGGACACACGTGAATAGAGCCTTAAAATCTGTTTATCATTGGCATCGACATCCAGTTGCTGCCAACTAGCAACAACTTCATTTCCTGATTGGGCGATATTGGGCGAAACAGCCGTATGATGGCCACTTTTCATTTCCTCTTCCGAGTCATGATCCAGTTTTAAATCCTGATCTTTCCAGGTCTTTCCTCCATCTTGAGAAGCATTAGCATAAATATTAAATCCGCCACGACGCTCATCAAGATAAACCAGAACAATATGCCCATCAGCATCAGCCGTAAAGCGCAGCTTAGGTAAAACACCACCTGCAGTAGTGATCACTTTACGCTTTCCAAAGGTTTTACCACCATCCTGAGAAGCCCGAACATAAATCACCTTACCCGTCAGGCTTGATTTTTCTTCACCTTTAACCTGGTTTGCAAATTTTTCCCACCAAAACACATACACATAATTTCCCGCAGTTACCAACCAATAATGGTTGGAAGCAATTTGCTCGCTAATTACCTCTTCTGAAAGACCATCTTTTTTAAATACAAGTTGATTCTTTTTTTTGTAAACGGTTGCCAGTTTTTCATTTAAGACAGCCACCGTTCTTGATCTCTGTAATGTATCTAATGCTTTGTATTTATTTGTTATCTTTGGTTCTGCATTGACCTTCTTTTGAGGATTATTTGTTGCTTCAGTTTTAATACGGTGAGTACTATCCTGCCCACCCTTGCCAGCGGTGGTCTCGCCACCACAACCAACAAGCCACACACCTGCCAACAAAACAACCAATATGCCTTTAAAAACCAGCTTCATTATTTTAAACCCCTAAAACACAGTAAACAGTAGTGAATTGACTAAACCCATGCCAAGTCACAAAAAAGGCGAATCATAACATAATGATTCGCCTCTTGTTAAACCGTAAAATTATTAATTAACTCAAAAGTATGTATTCAACGAAAGTGGGCTCAAGCTTACCGGGTATTTGCCACTCTCTAAATACTTTCAGTACACTTTATTATTTAATAAGGTCTGTTTGCATGATTAGCACCTTTTGCCAGATGACCACTGGTTTCAATGATCATTGAATGGGAACCCTGAGGACTGGCATGTACGCCACCTGCGTTAATCACATCATCCCGATAAACAATAGCACCGGAAGCCCGTTTGTTGGAACCAATTTTTGGTGCAATACTCATCCTCATCCAGCCACCGTTAGCCGTATCAGCAAGCAACTGTGGATCACCACCCAGTAAGTTAGTTCGCGTAAACGAGCCCATGCAGGTCACGGAAAAGTGTGGGTTGGCACTGGTAAAACCTTCATCATTATTAAACACGCCTGATTGGCCATTAATCAACGGTGAATCCTGTGTACCGTCCGGATGTATTTTTTGTGAAAAGCTCACAGTAGCATCATAAGCATCACTAAATAGCCCCGTGTGTCGTGCCATATCTGGCCCAGTTACCATCGCAGTCCAGCCAGTCACAACACCCTTATTTGCTACTCTTGAGCTAAGCCAGGAAAAATCAACCGATTTTTTGGAAATAAAGCCCCCACTAAAATCACCCTCAGCCGCAGAATGATGATTGTTCAATAGCTTGTAACTTACGACATCACCACTGGCGGCATCTACAATATAAGCAAAGCCGGACATGTCACCTTCGGAGTCATTACTACCATTCTTACCCGTATTAACTTTGTCCGTAACAACCAACATACCAACAAAGTCCCCTCCATAATAGGTATTAGGCCGACTCATGTCGGGAATGGGAAGACCACTAGGTACTCTATTTGCCAGAGCAGGAACAAGACCTGTATCCTGAAATACCATATCATTCGCCGACACATATCCCATATTATCAATCATCCGGCAAGGAGTTTTTAAATTCATTAAATCCGAAACCGATTGACCTTTTTTAATCCAGACATAATGCAATTCATCTACCGGAATTGCTACTCCCAGTTTTTTAACAAACGGGCTTTTACCCTTGAGCTTGAGATTCAAATAGGTACTCACGGGCCCCGTAGCATAAGGCACACTTGAGGCTCCGGCACCCGTATTAATAATAAGTGGTGCAAGCAGGGAATCAGCATAGACATGCGTTGAGAAAAACCCACTTGCAAGAATACCCGAAACCGTAAAAGCCAAAATACTTCGTCTCTTTGTACTCGTTTTTGTTAATCCTTTAATCATGATTTCCCCTTTTTTCAAAAAACCCAGCCAATAATACACACTTATCTGCTTAATATCCACAGTATGCATTTTCAATCCCGACTCAACAGATTATGATACACAAATAATGTTTAAAGATTCCATCAATAATACAAAAAGTGACCTATCAGAATTGATCCGGTGACATAAAAATCACCAAAATACTTTATTCAAACATTACGCACCAGTTGTTCAAATAATAACCTTTCCAGCAGTTAATCCAACGACCCTTGCCCCTGTGGAGCTTGCATACATATCGATATGACCACACGATTGTATTTTCTTAATAATAATCCTCAATAAAAAAGGCGAGCCACTTGCATGACTCGCCTTTTATTTATCACATCTACTTACTAAAAAGCAGATGAAACCATCACTAACACTTAGTAAGGACGGTTTGCGTGGTTAGCACCTTTAGCCAGGTGACCACTTGTCTCAATTTGCATAGTGTGTTGACCCAGAGGAGACGCATGTGCACCACCAGCGTTGATCACGTCATCACGGTAAACAACTGCACCCGTTGCACGATGTGATGTTGCAGGCGCAGGAGCAGGCGCATTATATGGAGCAATTGCCATACGCAACCAACCACCATTTGCTGTATCAGCCAGCAACTGAGGATCTCCGCCTAACAATGTGGCACGCGTAAATGACCCCATACAAGTCACCTTAAGGCTTGGGTTAGCACTTGTGAAGCCTTCATCATTGTTAAACACACCAGATTGGCCATTAATCAATGGGGAATCCTGTGTTCCATCAGGATGTGTTTTTTGAGAGAAGCTAACTGTTGCATCATACTTGTCAGAGAATGCGCCTACATGCTGAGACATATCAGGACCAGTTACAACTGCTGTCCAGCCTGTAGCAACACCACGGCCTGCACCGACAGAACTCATCCATGCAAAATCAACCACTTTCTTGGAAGTAAAGCCTGCAGAGAAATCACCATCTTTAGCTGAGTGATGGTTGTTTAGCAATTTATACGCTACCACATCACCACTTGCCGCATCAACGATGTAACCGAAACCAGACATATCACCTTCTGGATCGCCACTACCTTTAGAACCGGTATTAGCCGCATCCGACACGACAACCATACCAACAAAATCACCTGCTGTGTAGGCATTAGGTCGACTTGCATCTGGAGCACCATTTCCACTTGGTAACCAACTTGTTCCAGCTACGTTTGTATCCTGGAAAATCATATCATTTGCTGATGTCAGACCATTATTATTGATCATCTGACATGGAGCAGAAAGATGTCCTAGTGAAGCAATTGAGGTACCTTTTTTAATCCAGACATAATGTAGCGGATCCTGAGGATTACCTAAAAGATTGAACTTGTTCGCGCCCTTTACCTTAATATTAAGGTAAGTGCTCACAGGACCAGCAGCATAAGGCGCACTTGCAGCACCAGCAGATGTGTTGATAATTAACGGTGCCAACAATGAATCAGCCTGTGCCGTCCCTGCTGCAACACCTAAAGTCGCAACCATAACAGCAGCCGCAACACGTGTTTTATTTAACATTTTTCCTTTCATTGGAAATTCTCCTTATATGAGATTAATTAATTGTTCATTTAACAAATTACGCCCTAAACGTGCATCTATTTTAGACCATGTTAACAAAATTAACAAACGTTCAAAGCACTTTCTTTGAAAAAGAGTTCATACCAGCCCCTTTTCAGACGGAATGACATCCTTTCTACTTACTTTCCCTGCCTTTCAACAGGGCAAAGAGTCATCACATCCCAATCAAACGTAACAACTTTACAGTGTCGATTCGAGATTAGTTGCAAATATACAACACTGCGGACAATAAAACAACACTTTTGTATTATTTATATTTCAACGTTCAAAAAAGCAACACTTATAGGGTGATTATACACGGTACCCAAAAGACCAAAAGACCTGTTTTCCAAAGAAAACAACCCTTCATCCGGCAAACCACGTTTCGCACTGCCAACCCAGCATATCCTCAAGTTGTTTTATCTCATACCTAAAATAAGACAATAAATCCTGCCTCTGTGCTTCCGTCATTCGCTCTTTATAAGCAATAGCATTCAATTTTTTAGTTTCATGGGAAAGTATATGGGCTTTTTCTTGAGCCACACCTAAAAAGCCAAATGTTTTCTGCAAAACTTTTTCACTTTCCTTAACCAAATCATCATATTTAATGACAAACACCTGTTGTTTTGAAAAAAACCGCCAGTATTCCCTGATCTGGGCACTATAAAAACCACGGTCCCGATAAGAATAAACATAGTGCTGCGATGGCAAAGCCTGCCTGCAACGTGTCGATTCATATTTTAATGCATCAGAAAATGACAACGACTCAGCTCCCCGTGCCACTTCCATATTCCAATGTGAAAATGCCCGGTCAACCGGATTCCTTAAAATGATAATAATTTTCATCGCAGGATTGTATTGCCATATGCGTTTTGCAGCATCCCTGCAATAAAGATACGCTGGTGTCGCTTCACCTAGCAATCTATCGTTATTAGATTCACTTGTTTGCATTTTTTCGCAGGCTTCATTAAAAAAAGAATGGTAATGAGCGTAGTCTGGCTCTGATGCTTTGAAAAAATCATCTTTATTAAAAAAATGGAGTTCTTTCCTGTCTGGCATCATTATTTCAGGATGTTCTTTCAGGTAAGCGTGTAGCGTGGTTGTGCCCGATTTTTGCGCACCCACAATCAAAAAATCAACCCAGGGTTTATGCTTTTCCAAGATCATGACCCCATTTGCTCCCCAATTAAAAGAAAATGTTCCAGATACTTGTCCGTCATTTTTTCCGTATCAATATTGATCTCGTCGATTATCTTATTAAAGCGCCCTATCTTATCTTTTAGCGTCTGCACCCGCCTATTGCCGATATAACCATCAATATTCAGGTCTTCTCTCATTTTACGCCCCTGTTTTGACCAACTGTCACAAATACTGCCTATATCAATGGCAATACCACCTGCCTGTTTTACCCACTGGCAATAGATTTTACCCAGTGCGCCCGCTCCTACTAAATAAACAGCTCCTTTATAAGGAACCCTGATTTCGTTTTTTAGTGTGTTAAAGCGACTGGGTAAATGCTCTGCAACAACCCCCGTTGCGTATTGTGCTTCCTCGGGAATCAGGTGTTCATCTATATGCGCGATATTAAATGCGTGCTGGATAAGACTCGCCAGCTTGTTTCGCCCAGTGATGATTCCTGCAAAATCAAGGTTATCAAGAATATTCGAATAAAAAAGACCAAACTGCAGATAACGATGCAGCGCAGCATCGGTATAGGCTTGCTGATCATTCCACAACTGATACCGATCCATCGCATCAAAAACCAGTCGGTAAGCACCGTGCGCATGGTATTGATTCTTCCTTGGCAGACCAACAATATCCGCATGTTTTACAGCATGCCTTAATTGCAATGAAATATCGCCCAGCAAACCTTCATCAAAATCAGTATGGCCAAACCATATGTTCAGGCTGTAATCCAGATATTTGCTGTCTTTATCGGCTGGGTTATCCTGCTTTTTTCTAACTAATTCGGGAAAACCCAGTAACCTCCCTTCGCCATCACCTAAACGAATTATGGACGCTGGCTCTTTATTCTTTTGTTTTTGTTGTACAAATGACAACACCTGAAGTACATGTTGCCTATTTAAAAAATAGCGCTCAGGTGGTTCCATTTTTATTTCATTCCATTCGTTGTCGATTTGACATATTTATTCAGGTTCAGGTAGTTTTTCAAGCTGCCGCCTATCATAGGCCATTATCCTGCAACCAAGACTCCAGCAAAGCCATGTGCCACAATTTATTGCCTTGAATCCTGGTATGGTATGCATCCGGTTTGGCTAATAATTTTTCAACGTACTCGCGGCGGTAAAGCCCGCGTTCTTTGCATTTTTGGGAGTTAAGTACGTCTTGCATGAATGTCAAAAACTCGCCACGCACGTATTTTAGTGCAGGCACGGGGAAGTAGCCTTTTTTGCGGTCGATGACCGCATCGGGGATTAACCCGCGTGATATTTGCTTTAGCACGTATTTGCCGCCGTCTTGCAATTTCATGTGTGGCGGCATTCTGGCAGCAAGCTCAACCAGTTCGTGGTCTAAAAAGGGTACGCGTGCTTCCAGGCCGTGTGCCATAGTCATGTTATCGACGCGTTTTACCGGGTCGTCGACGATCAGCATGGTGGTGTCGGCACGGAAAACAGCATCAATAAACGTATCGGCTTGCGGTGCTTCCAGCAATGCCTTGATGGTTTCGGCAGTATAATCTCTGTCCACATAGGCTGGCATAAGCATTTCTGCCATTTCATCGTGGTCACGGTCAAAATAGAACTGACGGAAGCGTTCCAGGTATGTGCCTTTAGCCTGGTTCATTTTGTCGTACCAGAAATAACCACCAAAGACTTCATCCGCGCCCTGCCCGGATTGCACCACTTTCACGTCTTTGGCGACCTGTTCCGATAGCAGGTAAAAGCCAATCGCATCCTGCCCAAACATCGGCTCTGCCATTGCCGCAATTGCCTCGGGCAGGCGTTGCAGGGTTTGCTCATTGGGTATGTGGATTTTGTGGTGATGGGTATTGAAGCGTTCCACCACGGCATCGGAAAATTCAAATTCACTGCCTTTTTCTTCTGGCTGGTCATCAAAACCGATACTGTAGGTACGAATATCCTGTATGCCGATCTCATCCAGCAAGCCGACCAGCAAACTGGAATCCAGACCTCCTGATAACAGTACGCCAACTGGCACATCAGAGATAGCATTGCGCCGGCGCACCGCTGTTTTTAGTGATTCGTGAATCGCTTCAGTCCATTCTTCATCCGTGCGCTCATGCTTTTCCCGTGTTGCATCCAACGCCCAATAGCGCTTCAGTTGTTGTTCGCCATTTTCTTTTATTAATAATGTGTGCGCGGGCTCTAATTTTCGAATGCCTTTCAATATCGTCATCGGTGCTGGCACGACTGCATGCAGGGTGAACAGATGATGCAGCGCAACCGGGTCAATCCCGGTATCAATCTCGCCAGCCTGGTTGCTGGCTAACAATGCCTGGGTATTGGAGGCGAAACAAAAACCGTTTTTAGTAAAAGCATAGTATAGTGGCTTGATGCCCATACGGTCACGCGCCAGAAACAAGCTCCTGTTTTTTAAATCCCAGATAGCAATGGCAAACATGCCCAGAAAACGCTTAACACAGTCCGCACCCCATTCTGCATAGGCTTTGAGGATAACTTCGGTATCCCCCGTGGAGAAAAAAGTATGGCCTTTTGCTTTAAGTTCTTTGCGCAATTCAGGATGATTATAAATTGTACCGTTAAAAACCAGCGCCAGGCTAAGCTCAGGGTCAACCATCGGCTGGTTGCCTTTTTCCGACAAATCAAGAATGGATAAACGACGATGGCCAAATGCCAAAGCACCATCAGAGAACGTCCCCGCATGGTCAGGGCCGCGTTTTTCCAGTTTTTCCATCATTGACTGGATGTGGTTTAAATCAGGCAAAGAGCCATCAAGCCTGTATTCACCGCAAATTCCGCACATGTATGATCTATCCTTTTAGCTTGAGAACTGTAGATACCTTAGGGAAACCCTTTGTACCAAGCTGTTATCGTATCTATAGGTGGCGAGCCTG